>NZ_KV794527.1:51741-60757 GCF_001808785.1 Streptococcus sp. HMSC077D04
GCAAAAGGAACCCAAGAGGCAGGCAAAGAAGGTCAAGCTCTAACACAACCAGAACTACCAGAGGCTCCAGTTGAAGCAAAAGGAACCCAAGAGGCAGGCAAAGAAGGACAATCTCTAACACAACCCGAATTGCCAGAGGCTCCAGTTGAAACGAAGGGCACTCAAGAAGAAGGTAAAGCAGGTCAAGCTCTGACACAGCCAAAATTACCAGAAGCCCAAGTAGAAGTAAAAGGTACACAAGAGGAAGGTAAAGCAGGTCAAGCCCTTATACAAGAACAGTTACCTGAGTACAAAGTAACTGAGGGAGCGGTTACGAAAGAAACTACTACTGAGATTGACTATAAGACAGAAATTATCGAGGATCCAACCAAATATACGGATGAAGAAACTGTAGTTCAAGATGGAGAAAAGGGCAGTAAAATTACCAAAACGACTTATAAGACTCTCGAAGGTGTTGAGACTGACCAAGTTTTAAATACAACAACTACTGTTGTCAAAGAACCAGTCACTAAAAAAATAAGCCGTGGGACAAAACCAATTGAAGGAACTCTGGTGGAAGAAAGTCTTGAAAAGATTCCATTTAAGGAAGTTCTTAAAGAAGATGACCAACTGAAAAAGGGTGAAAGAGTTACTGTCCAAGAAGGAAAAGATGGGCAGAAAAAAGTTACCAAGACTTACAAAACTCTCAAAGGTTTAAAAACTGAAGAAGCACCTAAAATTGTGGAACAGGTTCTGGAGTTAGACCAAGATCGTATCGTCAAATTAGGAACTAAAAACTTTGAAAAACCAATCTTAAGTTTGTCACTTGTTGATGTTAATGATTTGAAACGATCATCTCAAATTCGTTATAATTTGGAAAATCCAAGTAAAGCAGCCATTAAATCTATCACTCTAACTCTGAAAAAAGGTGATGAGATTGTGAAGACCTTGAATGTTTCACCAGAAGATCTAACAGCTTCTGTGACAGAACTACAGTACTATAAAGATTATAAACTTGAAACGAAGATGGTTTATGACCGTGGTGAGGGTGATGAGGAAGAAGTTCTGAAAGAAGAACCTCTAAGAATTGACCTCAAAAAAGTTGAAATCAAAAACATCAAAGAAACAAGCTTGATGAGTGTGGATGCTGACGGTAATGAAACAGATACTAGTTTGCTGACAGAAAAACCAGCTGATGTTGCTCCGCTTTATTTACGAGTGACCACTCATGATAACAAAATAACAAGACTTGCTGTTGACAAGATTGAAGAAGTAGAAAAAGACGGAAAAACTTTATACAAAGTCACTGCCAAAGCACCTGATTTGATTCAACGGAATGCTGACAACACACTTAGCGAAGAGTATGTCCATTACTTTGAAAAACAAAAAGCACACGATGGTGATGTATATTATAGCTTTAACGACCTAGTAACGGCTATGAAAGCTAATCCAAGTGGTACCTTTAAACTTGGTGCAGATTTGAATGCAGCAAATGTACCAACTCCGAATAAACAATATGTACCTGGTAAATTTAGCGGAACTTTAACAAGTGTTGACGGTAAACAATATACCATTCATAATATGGCTCGTCAGTTATTCGATAACGTTGAAGGCGGTACAGTTAAAAACATTAACTTAGGTAATGTTAATATCAATATGCCTTGGATTGAAAATATTTCCGCACTATCAAGAGTAATTAAAAATGCCACAGTTGAAAATGTTAAGGTAACTGGTAGTATCCTTGGTAAAGATGGTATTGCTGGTATCGTAAATAAAGGAGATACTGGTGGACTTCTTAAAAATGTTGCTTTCATCGGTAAACTAACAGGTGTCGGTAATAAAGGTTGGGATCTTGGTGGTATCGCCGGAGAACTTTGGCGTGGTAATATTAAACATGCATACGTAGATGCTGATATTGTTGCAGATAGAGCACGTGTTGGTGGACTTGTCGCTAGAACCGATAACGGTTCTGATCCTAATGGTATTGATAAATACGCTTCTGTTCGTAACGCTGTTACTAAAGGAACTATTGATGTGAAGAACCCTGTTGAGGTAGGTGGTTTCATTAGTAAAAACTGGACATGGGGGCGTGTTGCTGACACAGTTTCAATGATGAAAGTCAAAAACGGTGAAGAATTCTACGGTTCTAGAGATTTAGAAGCAGAAGGTGGATATTACACAAAAAACTGGATTGAAAGAAACTACGTTGTTAAAGATGTGAGTGAAGGTTCTCACTCATTTAACGGTTCTCGTAGTAATCGAATCCAAGAAATCAGCCTAGAAGATGCAAATAAAAAAATAGAATCATTCGGAATTACAGCTGATAAGTTTGAAATTAAACCTCTTGTTGAAGATGCACTTAATAACGTAAAACCAAAAACAGATACTTATAAAGATACTCAAGATTATGATGTATCTCGTGAGCTTGCTTACCGTAATATTGAAAAGCTTCAACCGTTCTACAACAAAGAATGGATTGTAAATCAAGGTAATAAGATTCCTGAAGATTCTAAATTACTAAATACGGAAGTTTTATCTGTTACAGGTATGAAAGATGGACAATTTGTGACCGACTTATCAGATGCTGATCACATTATGATTCATTACGCTGATAAGACGAAAGAAATTAAGGCTATTACACAAAAAGAATCTAAGGTTCAACAAGTTCGTGAATATAGTATTGAAGGATTAGGTGATATTGTCTATACACCAAATATGGTTGTTAAAGATAGGACACAATTGATCAGCGATATCAAAGCTAAATTAGCTTCTGTTGAACTTGATTCAGATGAAGTTCGTAAGATTAATAACAATCCTAAGATGTTATACATGGAAGAAAGCTTCAAAGAAGTAAAAGATAATCTTGATGCTTTAGTTAAAGCTTTAGTTGAAAATGAAGACCATCAATTAAATACGGACGAAGCAGCTAAACGTGCATTGATTAAAAAAGTTGAAGATAACAAAGCTAAAATCATGTTAGCTCTGGCTTATTTAAACCAATACTATGGAATTAAATTTGACGGATTAAATATCAAAAATATGATGACCTTCAAACCGGATTTCTACGGTAAGAACGTTAACGTACTTGATAGATTAATCAGCTTCGCTTCAAATGGTAACAACCTAAAAGGTGATCAATCACATGATGCATTTAACAGAGCTCTTGCAAGTGCTACTGGTAAAGCTAACTTACACGAATTCCTGAAGTACAACATGGAATTATTCACTAGTGAAACAGATATGAATACTTGGTTCAAGAATAACATTGCAGATAACGCTTATGTTGTTGAGAAACAATCATCAAATCCAGATTTCGCTAATAAGAAACATAAATTATATGAAGTAATTAATAATGGGCATCACGGACGTTATATTTTACCACTTCTGAATTTGAAGAAAGCGCATATGATCTTAATTACGACCTATAATACCATTGCCTTTAGTTCATTTGAGAAATATGGTAAGAACACAGCAGAAGAACGTGAAGCGTTCAAGAAGCAGGTTGATTTACGTGCGCAAGAACAAATCAATTATTTAGACTTCTGGTCAAGACTTGCTGCTGATAATGTACGAAATAATCTTCTTAAGAGTGAAAATATGGTACCATCTGCAATTTGGGATAACCATGATGTACCAGGTTTGGGATGGGTTGACCGTATGGGACATACGAAGAAAGGCGATTTTGCTCCAATTCGTGAATTCTATGGTCCGACTGATAAGTGGCACGGATACAATGGAATGGGTGCATACGCTTATATCTTCCAAAATCCACAACCACAAGAGGCCGTATATTACATCATCTCTAGCATGATTAGTGATTTTGGTACATCTGCATTCACTCACGAAACAACTCACATCAATGACCGTATGGCCTACTTAGGAACATGGCGTCACCGTGAAGGAACAGACGTTGAAGCCTTTGCTCAAGGTATGTTGCAATCACCATCAGTTTCAAATCCAAATGGTGAATATGGTGCCTTAGGATTAAACATGGCTTACGAACGTCAAAATGATGGAAATCAAATTTACAACTATAATCCAAATGTGTTAAGTAGTCGTGAGAAAATCGATCACTACATGAAGAATTACAATGAATCCATGATGATGCTTGATTACTTAGAAGCTGAGTCTGTCATCAAGAAAAATACTGGAACAAATGATAAGTGGTTCAAGAAGATCGATAAGAAATATCGTGAAAAAGCGGATCGCAATGGCTTAGTTGGTGAACCACACCAATGGGATTTAGTTCGTGATTTGAATGATGACGAAAAGAATACGAAGCTGACAAGTATTGATCAACTGGTTGATGGAAACTTTGCAACGAAACATGGATTGCCAGGAAATGGTTATTACCGTACTGAAGGATTTGATTCTGCTTATACTGTAGTAAATATGATGACAGGTATTTATGGTGGTAATACAAGTAAGAGTGCGGTTGGTTCAATCTCATTCAAACATAATACCTTCCGTATGTGGGGATACTTCGGTTATCTAGACGGATTCTTAGGTTATGCATCAAACAAATACAAACAAGAATCTAAAGCTGCTGGTAATGTAGGTCTTGGTGATGACTTTATTATTAATAAAGTTTCTAACGGCAAATTCCAAAGTTTAGAAGCATGGAAGAAAGCATGGTATCATGAAGTACACGAAAAAGCCCAAAGAGGTTTTGTTGAAATTGAAATCGATGGTCAAAAGATTTCAACTTACGCACAACTTCAGACCTTATTTGATGCAGCGGTCGAAAAAGACCTTCAAGGTAATGATTTCAAGAATACTGTAGATCTTAAATGGAAGGTTTACAAACAACTCTTGCAGAAATCAGATGGATTTGCTGGTGATTTATTCACTAAAGCATAATCAATAGTAAGAAAATAATAAAAAGGTAGATCAGCTTTGTCTGGATCTGCCTTTTTGTGCTATACTTAAGGTATGCATAGAAAAACAGTGATTGATTTTAGGGCTTTGGGGGAGAGATACACCTTTACCCAGCCGATTAAAGAGTTAAAAACGAGGGATTTAGCAGAAGTGGCAGATTTGCTGGCACAAGTGGAAAGTTACCAAGAGCAAGGCTATTATGTAGTGGGCTATGTCAGTTACGAGGCTGCACCTGCTTTTGAGGAGAAATTAGCAGTTCATAAAGCGCCTTTACTGGCAGAGTACCTGCTATATTTTACAGTTCATGATAGGGTAGAAACATCCCCTATTCCTCTGATTTATGATGAAGTTGATTTGCCTTCTGATTGGCAGGAAGTAACATCTGCAGCAGACTATGAAAAGGCGATTGCCCAGATTCATCATCATTTGCGGCAGGGGGACACCTACCAGGTCAACTACACCGTCCAACTCAAGCAAGACTTAAGTGCCAATCCTTTTGCCATCTACAATCGTATGGTAGTAGAGCAGGAGGCGGGCTACAATGCTTATGTTGAACATGACGAGATGGCAGTGATTTCCATGAGCCCAGAGCTCTTTTTTGAGCAAAATGACCGCGAGTTGACAACACGACCAATGAAGGGAACGACTCAGCGGGGAGTGACTGACAAAGAAGATTTAGAACAGGCTAGCTGGTTGGAGCAGGATCCCAAAAATCGCTCTGAAAATATGATGATTGTGGACCTCTTGCGCAATGATATGAATCGTATTTCTGAAGTGGGGAGTGAGCACGTGGAGCGTTTGTGTCAAGTGGAGCAGTATTCGACTGTTTGGCAGATGACTTCGACTGTCAAGAGTCGGTTGCGAGAGGAAATTGACCTTGTTGAAATCTTCCGTTCTCTTTTTCCTTGCGGTTCCATAACGGGAGCACCGAAAATTGCGACTATGGAGATTATAAAGGACTTGGAGCCACAACCGCGTGGAGTCTACTGCGGAACGATTGGTCTCCTGCTTCCAAATGGACGACGGATTTTTAATGTTGCTATTCGGACCATTCAACTCTACAAGGGGCAAGCTATCTATGGAGTAGGCGGAGGCATTACATGGGATAGCACATGGGAATCTGAATACCGCGAGGTTCATCAAAAGGCAGCAGTTCTCTATCGTAAACAAGCTCGCTTCCAATTAATTACAACTGGAAAAATCAGCCAAAAACAACTGATGTTTGAAGAACAACATCTGGAAAGACTGAGAAAAGCTAGTCGGTATTTTGCCTTTCCATTTGATTCAGAAATTTTGAGACAAAAGATAGAGGAAGAGTGTCAAGCTTGTGATGATAATCATGATTATCGCTTACGTATTTCTCTCAGTAAGTCTGGAGAGATAGAAGTCGAACGCCGAGTATTAACCCCCCTTAGTACAAGCTTTTGTCAGGCCCAACTCTGCCTTCAGGAAGCCAATTTGCAACAAGCTTTTACCTACTTCAAAACGACTCACCGACCGCATTTGAACCTAGGGGAGCAAGAGATCATTTACCACAATAAGTCTGGAGAACTTCTTGAAACCTCTATTGGAAATTTGGTTCTGAAAATCGATGAGAAACTCTACACACCGCCTATCCGACTTGGAATCTTGCCAGGAATTTATCGTCAGCATTTGCTGGAAACAGGAGAGGTAGAAGAGAAAGTCTTGACCATAGAAGATTTGAAGGGAGCAGAAGCTATCTATGGCTGTAACGCGGTGAGGGGCTTGTATGAGTTGTTAGTAAGGGAGAACTAAATGAAATTAATATTTTTACATGGCCTAGGTCAGTCAGCAGATAGTTGGAAAGAAGTGCAAGAGTTGCTTGTAGATTATCCTTCTGAAGCCCTAGAGTTATTTCCTTCCGGAGTTGCTACCTATCAAGAAGCTAAGGAGCGCATTTATCAGCACTTGTCAGAGGAGACAGAACCTTTTGTCCTAATCGGTTTGTCCTTAGGAGCTGCACTTGCATTAGAGCTGTCAAGTTACGATTTGCCAAATCTTCAGGCCTTGGTTTTGTCAGGCTGTCCATTGAAACTAGCTGGCAATATCCCTTTTTACATTCAGTTGCTGATATTTAAACTACTCCCCAAAAGGACATTTGAGAAACAGGGAGCAGATAAATCGCTTTTGGTTGGAGTTTCTGAGGAATTAAAAACACTTGATTTAAGAGAGATTGCAAAGAATTGTCCCTATCCAACTTTGTTAATTTGTGGTAGTCAAGATAAGCCTAATCTCAGTTCAATGAAAGCTATTCAAGAACTGATGCCAAATTCCCAATTCCAGATTATCCCTGACGGTCCTCATGTCTTGAATAGAGCTAAACCAAAAGAGTTTGTAGCAATAACTAGAAGTTTTCTTGAATTGCTGAAATAAGTTTGATAAAATAATATTGAAAACGATATCATAATTATGGGAGAAAGAAATGAGCAAACGTCTATTTTTAAAAATGAGTCTGGCAACCTTGCCAGTTTTAGCCTTATTTTCACAACCTGTGTTAGCAGAAGAAAACATTCATTTTTCTAGTTGTAAAGAGGCGTGGGCGAATGGATACTCAGATATTCATGAGGGAGAACCTGGTTATTCTGCTAAGTTAGACCGTGATCATGATGGTGTGGCGTGTGAATTAAAAAATGCCCCAAAAGGTGCTTTCAAAGCAAAACAATCAACTGCGGCTCAAAACAATACAAATTCAGCAACAACAAGTGGCTGGGTTAAGCAGGATGGTGCATGGTATTACTTTGATGGAAATGGAAATCCAGTGAAAAATGCTTGGCAGGGAAGCTATTATCTGAAAGCGGATGGTCAAATGGCACAGAGCGAATGGATTTATGATACTTCCTATCAAGCTTGGTATTATTTGAAATCAGATGGTTCTTATGCAAAAAATGCATGGCAAGGAGCTTACTACCTTAAATCAAATGGTAAGATGGCTAAAGGTGAGTGGGTCTACGATAGTAGCTACAAATCATACTACTACTTGACATCAGAAGGCAGTTACGCTCGTAATACTTGGTCAGGTAATTATTATCTCAAATCAGATGGTAAGATGGCTAAAGGTGAGTGGATATATGATAGTAACTACAAATCATATTACTACTTGACATCAGAAGGCAGTTACGCTCGTAACACTTGGGTAGGCAATTACTATCTTAAATCAAACGGTAAAATGGCTGTGAATGAACGTACACCGGATGGTTATCGTGTAGATGGTTCAGGTAAATGGGTTAAATAAGAAATTAAAAAATAGGATAATAGGTAATATCAGATGAATAAAAAAAGATTATTAGTATGTGCTTTGGCATTTTCAACAGTTGGAGTATTGTCAACAATTGACACAACAGGAGTTCTACCTTTTTCAGCGCAAACGGTGCAGGCTGACACACAAACTCTTACCCCAACTGCAAAATATTATATTATTCTTCCGAATGATGCAGAAATATTTAATAGATGGAAGGGAACTGTTAATATTCCTATTATTGGGGCTACAAAAACTACTCCAGAATTATCTTATTTCCAAGAATCCGATCGTAACTATATAGCTAATGAGAATAAGTCGGGTGCCAATTACATAGAGTGGAAAGGAACAGTAGAAGAGTTTAAAGAGGCCATTAAGAAGCTGACTGATAAAAAATCAACTACTGCAACACCAAAAAAGGATGAAAAGCCAACACCAAAACCTACAGTTCAGTCTGGTTGGGTAGGTTCATCCTATTATCAAAATGGTAAAAAAGTCACTAGTAAGTGGATTTTTGATAAAAAATATAATTCATACTTCTATCTAGATGCATCAGGAAATTATGTTCAAAACGCTTGGGTAGGTAACTATTATCTCAAATCAGGCGGATACATGGCTAAAGGTGAGTGGGTTTATGATAAGAGCTACGGCTCATACTACTATCTAACATCAGAAGGTAGCTACGCTCGTAACACTTGGTCAGGCAATTATTATTTGAAGTCAAATGGTAAGATGGCTAAAGGTGAATGGATTTATGATAAGAACTATGGTTCATATTACTATCTAACATCAGAAGGTAGCTACGCTCGTAATACTTGGGTGGGTAATTACTACCTTAAATCAAATGGTAAGATGGCCAAAGGTGAGTGGGTTTATGATAAGAACTATGGTTCATATTACTAT
>NZ_KV794528.1:0-1195 GCF_001808785.1 Streptococcus sp. HMSC077D04
AAGGTGAAAAAGGAGATCGAGGCGAACGCGGTCTAACCGGAGCACAAGGAGCAAAAGGTGAAAAAGGAGATCGAGGCGAACGCGGTCTCACTGGAGCTCAAGGAGCAAAAGGTGAAAAAGGAGACCAAGGTGAACGCGGTCTGACTGGAGCACAAGGTGCTAAAGGTGAAAAAGGAGACCAAGGTCAGGCAGGTCGTGACGGTGTAACTCCAACCGTAACCGTTAAAGATAATAAAGAAGACGGCACTCATACTATCACGATTAACGACGGTAGAGGTAATGTTACAAGTACTGTTGTAAGAGATGGTTTCGATGGCGCAAGTCCATTAGTTGCGACTCAACGAAATGACGCAGATAAAACAACGACTGTTATCTTCTATTATGACCAAAATGATAACAACGAATTTGATGCAGGCGATACAAAACTAAAAGAAGTTGTCATTGCAGATGGAGCTAAAGGTGAAAAAGGGGACCAAGGCGAACGTGGTCTAACCGGAGCGCAAGGTGAAAAAGGAGACCGTGGAGACCGTGGTGAAACAGGAGCAGCGGGACGTGACGGAAAAACTCCAAAAATCACAACTGCTCGTGGAGCAGACGGCCGTAGTACTGATATTACATTTACTATTCCTGGAGAAGAGCCTGTTGTAGCTAACATTAAAGATGGTAAAGATGGACGTACACCAACCATCGACTTAAATGCCTTAGCTGAAGCAGCAGCAAGATTAAACAATCAAAGAAGCGGAAGAGTAAGAAGAGCTTTAGCAGACGCCCCATCTACAGCACCAGCAGAAAAACCAAGAGAAGGTACTCTTATTACAGCGTACTTTGATAACAATGGTAATGGTCGATACGATGAAGGTATAGATGAATTAATTGCTAAACAACCAATTTATAATGGTACAGACGGTGCCAATGGTGCAGCAGGTGCAGCCGGACGTAATGGTGCTGAACTATTAAGTGGACCTAAAGCACCAACAGCAGATGATGGTAAAGATGGTGACACTTATATCGATGCAACTACAGGTGATGTTTATAAGAAAGAAAACGGAACTTGGGATAAGATTGGTAACATTCGTGGGCCTCAAGGTCTAAAAGGTGAAGCCGGAGTTGCAGGACCACAAGGACCACAAGGGCTACAAGGACCTAAGGGTGAACAGGGTGCTCAAGGTCTTCAAGGACGTGATGGTCAAGACGG
>NZ_KV794529.1:0-24325 GCF_001808785.1 Streptococcus sp. HMSC077D04
AGAGTAAGCTATTGTCAGGTCTGGATGGGCAATCAAGTTCAAAATCTCTTGAGTCGGTTGTTCCACAGCTCTTTTTAAACCGGAAAATTCTGACGTATCAATGACAGCAGCAGGACTATGCTCATCAACCAACTCCTGAAAGCGTAACATCAGCCGATCCCACTCATTATATAAACCATTAGCTAAATCATGGTAACTATATAATAAGGGCAGGTTATAATTGCTTAGCTCCGCATTGATTGCATCTTTGGTAGCAGAACGAAAACTTCTCGTATTAATCAACTCTCGAGTTCCTTGAAGCGCTGCTAAAATCTTATCCTCAAATCCACTTTTTGAACGATATAGTTCCTCGCGCGCTATCAGCAATTCAGAATGCTTATATTTCATTGTCTAGCCTCCATTTGATAATTGTGAAAAGTATAAGAATCCAGATCTTTTGCAAGTAGCTGACGACGTAGGTTTAAGATATGCTGTTCCTGAATATCATTCTTCTCTAGTCCCCTAAAAAGGACGGATTCAATCATATCATCGGATATAACTAAGGTTTCTTGATTTTGAATCAAACCTTTTGGCCAAAAATATCCCGTGTAATCTAGATAAAATTTATTTTCAACTGATACCCGTTGCCCTGTAATTAATACATAGATAGGCATTTCTTCCATAAAATCCTCAAGAGCATCTTTGGGTAACTTTTCTCTATTTATTTGAATAACACTACCTAATGGCAGAATTTCTGTATAAATTTTATCAATTAATTCAAGTAAACGCATAAACTCAGATGTGGAAAAAAGCTGAGTTTCTCCAAGACGAGTTATAATAACTTCCCCTTTATTGAATCGAAAATCAATACTTGCTCCAATTGTTGGATTGTACTCATAACTCATATCACTCTGAGATAAATTTAAAACCAATGTTCTAAATAAGTCCGGTCTATAGATAATAGCTTTGGCGATTTGATCGATGAGTGAATTTGGCTTAAAACCAAGATAGGACTCTGTAAAATACTGCGCCCATAACATTTCTTGTGAAATCATCTTATCCTCCTCTAAAACCTGCAGCCCCAGCAGCATCATCACTCATTTTATTCGCTACAGCCCTAGACATGTTTCCTGTCTGATCTATTGAATTGCTTTTAAATGTTTTTATCGAACTATTTAACTCATCTATCGTCGAATTAATTTTAAGGAAAGGTTGTAAGTCATTCTCGCTCAAGGTAGGTTTTGAAAGATCGGACAAAGCATCAATTGATGAAGAATACGAAACAACATCAGCAGACCAAACATTAAAATCTATTTTAATTTCTCCCATAAAATCTCCTCCTTAATCTAATCTTCATTTTGACTTTGAAGATAAATATAAGTATTTAGTGATTGACTAGCATAATTCATACCAATCGCTAAATTAGAAGCTTCAGCCGTATAGGTTGAGATTTTTTGGTCAATCAAATCAATATTATTCTGGGTATTCTCCAACCATTGGGAAATCGACCCTTTTAGCGTCTCTATTTTATTATTAAAATCATCTCTTCTATTTCCTACAAAATTAGAAGTAGCCATCCCATTTATATTAGTGTATTGAGACAATTGTTCTGAAATTGCTCTTTTCTTGCTCTGTATTTTACTCTTATTCTGTTTTAAAATACTAATTTTATTTAATATATCTGCTCTTTCACCAGACATTGTTGAAATCTGTTGTCGTAAAGAGTAAATCTCATAACTGTAATCACGAGACATAACTATATCTCCTTTATTTTTTATCAATTTATGTTAAAGATTCTATCCATTATCTGTAACCAACCGTAAACGATAACCTATTCTACCCACAAAAAAGTTTGTTTCATCCTCTGCTACAACTGGTTCACTGAAGCTCGTTTGTACTTTTGAAATATTTTGATCTTTGAACCTTGTTCCAACACATCCAGCAGGAACATTGCTCTTTAAGACCTTGTCAACATCTAAGTAGCCTACACTAATAGCTTGTTGTTCTCCCATAAATACAAAATGAATGTGAACTTTTCCGCTATTTCTAACAATCTTTTTAAACACATCCTCGGTTATTTTCATATTTAATAAAGCCCCTAGCATATGCGCTTCTGGGATAAATACGTACATCATTGAAGCCTCTTTGCCATTGTGACGGCTCTCAATTTCTCCTTGAATATCGTTAAAGAAACTAGGTATATTATCTCTATCAATTATTTTATCAAATACTTCTGTTTTTTTGTAACTATTGTTGGTATTTAATAATATTTTTTCAATATTTACCAATCTGTTCAGACCTGGTATCAAACTATTTTCACAATATTCCAATTGTTGCGGGGTATCATATAAGAATTCAAAATACCCATCTCTATCAGGAACAAACCCTTGAGGATCCGTTGTTTCTTTATCAAATCCTATTGGTAATTCACCCCTTGACCACATCTCAAGTACTTTAGGATGATTACTAAAGTGTGTCAGCGTCACTTCATTTGGCAACATTGGAATTGGTTCTGGGCAAACTCCTGTCCAGCTTCTTGCAATCAGCTTAACTTCTTCTTCCAAGTTATATAGGCGCTCAATATCGCCTTCTCCACTTGTCGGGAGATAAACCTGAATGGCATACGGGATATCTTCTTTCAACTGGGCACGGCCAAAAATTTCTTGCTGAATTAGAGCATCACGCCCTATAATTTCCTTAGAAGCTCCTTCATCAACTAGGTAAAAGGCCAAGCGCGAGGTAATATTGCTTGACATACTGATTTTAAGGCTATTTGAGCGGAGTGCTGTCAAAATCACATAGCATCCAAGACTCGCTCCCTCACGTAGGAGGCGGTTAATCATACTTTCAATAGCTTCTTCTAGCGCTGTGTCTTTTATAGTATCAAACCCGTCAAAAATAGTAAGAATAGCAGGGAGTTTCTCACCTGATTTTTGTTCGTATTGAGAAAGACTTGCTACATTATAGATGGCAAACTTCTCCTTACGAATCTTCAACTCTTGGTCAATACGTTTTAAAAACTTAACCAGTTTTTCTTCTTCATCAAACCTTGTTAAATCAACTACATGAGGTAAATCTTTTAGTGGCAAGAGTCCATTGGTTCCAAAGTCAAATAGATTGATTTGTACTTGCTCTGGAGTATTCAAGCGAGCGAGATTTAGCACTAGAGTTTGAAGAGCTAGGGATTTCCCAAAACCAGGTGAACCATAGAAAACTGTATGCCCCATTTTTTCCAAATCAAAATGATAATCCTTCTGACGTTGTTCTGTCGGAATATCCATTCGAGCAAAGGGAACGGCCAATACTTTTTCATCGGTCCAGTGAATATCTGTTTGAGGGGATATGATGGCTGTCTCTAAAGGTTCTAACCACGGTTTATCTGGCAGATTGAAAGGAACAGTCTTACTCACTCTTGCTATATAGTTTACAACCGCTGAGAGTTCCGTGATTTCTTCCGTCTGATCAGCAATATAATTTTCATCCTTAGATAGGTCATCAGATAGCAACTCATATTGTCCTAGGTCATTTATCAACCAAATTCGTTCATCAACAACTTCTTGAACTCCCTCTGTTTGTGGGGCATACTGTGCACCACTCCATGCAGACTGGAATAATTCATAGATTTCGTTATTTCCTACTTGTAGGTAAGCACGTCCTGGTTCAGTAATGCTCGCCGCATCTGGTGTTTTGATTATTTCATTGGAATCAGACTCATCTGACACTTTCAAAGCTAGTTTGAAACGAGAGTTTGACCATATTTGATCATTGACGACCCCTGATGGTTTTTGTGTAGCAAGAATTAGATGGACTCCAAGCGAACGTCCGATACGGGCTGTCGAAACCAGCTCTGTCATAAATTCTGGTTCATGTTCTTTTAATTCAGCAAACTCATCACTAATAAGGAACAGATGAGGTAATGGTTTTTCTGGATAACCTGATTTGTCAGTAGCTTTTTGGCCTTCCTTATATAATTTAGTATATCCATTGATATGATTAACACCAAATTGATTAAAGAGACGTTGGCGTTTTTGTAACTCTGCTTTGATAGAAGCTAGGGCACGCGCACTAGCAGCTCCATCTAAGTTAGTAATAGACCCAAGCATATGTGGTAAATCTTTGAAAAGATTCGCCATCCCTCCACCTTTGAAGTCAATCGTAAGAAATCCAACATCCTCTGGACTAAAGTTTACAGCCATGGATAATATATAAGACTGAAGAATCTCAGATTTACCTGAACCAGTAGTTCCTGCTACAAGACCATGTGGCCCATGTGCACGTTCATGTAAGTTGAGCTCCACCTGGTCATCCTTCCCACGCAATCCCAATGGCACAGCTAACGTTTTAAAAGTATCCGCTTTGGACCATCTAGTCGCAACCTGTAACTCTTCAACTTCTCTGACTTGGTAGAGTTCCAAAAAGGTAACGGATTTAGGAATCGTGTTCTTCTCTACTTCCATGTGTTTTAGATTTGCTAAAGTACGAATAGAATCCTCATAGCAATCCAACAGCGGGTGGGGAATAAAGGTTTGAGCACTATAGGCACCCTCATCATTAATGATTTGACCTAAATTTTGATTCTTATATTCAATTAGAGTTGTGATAGTTTCTGGCAAAAGACGACGTGCCTCTTTCACCCAAATGACTGTTACACCCAACTCTGTCAAATCTTTGGCTAGATACTCATTCAAACTATGGCCAAGTAAATGGGAGTCATCCATAATCGTTAAGACATAATGGGGTTTAAAGCGCGCATCTTTTTCCCCCATTTCACGTTTGATTTGAGAACGTTTTTGAATGATACGGTAAAGCGAATTTAGAACGGCATCACGACTTCTGGCATCATGGACAAAACCACGAATATTTCGTTCCTGCATATTGAAATGAGGAAGAAATCGCCACTCAGACCAATCTTTCTCATATCTCTGTTCTTGAACAAGATTGATAAAATTAACATCTAAGTAGCTGTGAAACATTGCCATCTGTAAAAGCATGTTATATACAGCTGTCCTAGTTACTTCACTATTTCCAACAAGACCAACTGTCGCTTCAAAAATATTAACAGTAATTGGAACCTTCTTTTGCAAACTGTAGTCTTGCAAGACTGTGCGAGCAAACTGCGATATTTCATCTTTACTTTGCTCATCAAAATTTGTTTGCAGCTCTAGCTGGCTTAACCTATCTCCTAAACCCAAAGACACCTGTAAGAAATCTTCATTATAGTCCATTCTCTCATAAATTCTTGAATCATACTTTGCAATCAGTTCAGTAATGGTTGAGATTGACGGTTGATTATAATGTAAAATACTAGTTTCTTCTTTGTAGTATTTTTCTAAGTCAGATACTTGGTTTAATAAATATGCCTCATAATCTTGAATTCGATTTTTTTCTTGTTCCTTGGTATCCTTTTTCTCTTCAAAATACTGACTCATAGTTGTCGCTGCTGTCAGGAGACTAAAGCCCCCCATCCCTAGCATCATTACAGGATTACCTTTTGTCCAAATTGAACTCAATGCAGTTAAAGTAAACATTCCTAAAGCTGGAACAATTGCTCTGATGAGCGAGTTTTTAGGGAGTCTAATCGGTTGAGGAGGTTGATTGATAATGATTTTCCCGCTATGGATAATAGGGTTAACTCTGGGACTCCTTCTATATTCTGGAAAATCCATCGGATACTCATTATTTTTTTCTTGTATCAGAATTTGATTCCTATTTAATTGCGGTTCTTCGAAGAGACATCCAATCTTCCACTGATTCTTTCTTTTTTCTATAAAATAATTAGAAACCTTCATTCGGTTCCCTAATTCAAACGGATAAAGTCCTCCCTCTTTGACTAGACGGTCATTTAAATAAATCGGAGATTCCCCAAGTGTAACCTGTACTTGATTATTTGAAAAAATAAGTTGGTTCGAAATTTTCCAACTAATATCAGCTGATTCTTTCTTGCTACAAATAAATCGCTGTGGTGGGAAAATATAACTGATAAAAATATCTTCCTCAGGAACCAACAAGGTTACAATCTCTTTATCAAAAGTAGATTTTCCTCTTTCTAAAGTCTTACCATTTCGATAGACTATTCTACCTTCTACTGTGTACTCGTTAGTACCGACCTTCACCTTTTGTCCTTCAAACAAATCTATTTTCTCTAGATTATCTTGTTCAATCAACAAGGTATAAAGAGGTTTATGAAGCTCTCCTAATTGGTCTCCCAGCTGATGATCATATTCTAGCTTTTTTGCCTTCATTTATCGTTCACTCTTTTCTTTTGTTCGGTTGTCTTTAGGAGTTGTTGTTTCAGTAGATACTTTTGTATCACTACTATTTGTCGTAGCTTCTCCAATCTCAGCAGAAAGTTCTTTTATTTTCTTTTCATATTCTTCAAGTTTCTTTTGTTTTTCAGAACCATTCATATTGATGTCTGCCTTAACTGACTCGTATAGATTTGTATAAGCATGTAAAATCAATTGCGTGTCCCCGATATTTTGTGCCACATCTAGAGCTTTTTCAAATTTTCCACGTCCAAGATAAATCCAATAAGAAAAAATTGTATCATCTGTTGATTCTGTAATCGTATTTAAAATAACTTCCTTTTGCTTATCACTCAAACTATCTAAACGGACATAACTTGCTGCTAAGATATACTTGGCCTCCTTGGGCAATGATTCTGTACCATAATTTTTTAATGATTCAACTGTTTCAGAGTAATCTTTTCGCATGAAATTTGATTGTGCCATAATGACTGATGATTTTAGTGGCCCATCTTTAAACATAGATTTGTAAGTTGCAAAGCTTAAGACAAGTGTGGTTGTAGCAAGTAAAGCTCCCCCTATTAACAAAGTCTTCCATTTTTTCTTGTTAACCAACAAATTTGCTTTTGAACTCTCTTCTGATAATTTGGCATACTTTTCTGCAATATAATTATTGACATCAGCTACACTCTCTAAGGGAATAATATCTTGTGCCACCTTTTCCTTTATTGCATCAATCCCATGGATGGCTAGTTCAAAATCTATCTTAGGTAGTAAAATAGAAATCATTAAAGCTTTATAAGATTCTAGATAAAATTCAGAACTATACTGTTGAGGTGCAAGTAATTTTTCAATTCCATAGTGTAACATTTGTACATTACTTCCAAAAATAATGATATTTTCAGGATGAATGTACGGAATTTTATAATCATTTTCAGAACGAACTAATACAGACATACTTTGTGCCAAACTAAAACGTTCAAGTTCCGTAGTTCTTTCTAAAATTTCTTCTTTAACAGTTTTAAAATACTCAGGAATCTTATACTGCAAAGAAAGAACTCCGTCTTTCTGTACTATTTCTACTGGACAATATTCTTGAATCAATTCAAGTTGCTCTCTACGATAACCTGATGAAGAAATTTGAACTGATATTTGATTGTCTTCTCTCACAAATTCTAGTCGATCTGCTTCAAACATTTTTTCCTCCTATGATACATCCTCAATCTCTATATAATCTCCATCGCTAACTGGATAAACAGCCAAGATATCCATTGGTTCGATATGGATTTGTTTGTTTCTAAGTTTGAAACAAAACGAACTATTTAGAGGTAAATTCAACTGTTCTCTAACTTTGGTATCTTTTAGTAATTCTTCTAATCTTAACCAAGTTAGAGATTTTGAAACTAGAATATCTATTTGTTTTGCTCTATAGTCTAGAGTTAACTTTATTTTTTCGTAATCCATGCCATTTCCTTCCTAAATAGACTCCCAACAAAACCATAAACAGTAAGAAAAAACTGGTAAATACATTTCCCATCCAATCCTTAAAAATTGAATAATTCCTTTGTTTAAAAGAGGATTTCTCCTCTATAGTGTATTGATTAAACAATGATGTTTGGACAACAGTAGTTTCTAGACGATAAATAGAGTGATTTTCACCATCAGTAAATATAGTCTGTTCTGCTCCCTGTATAAGTTCTTTGGTTGTTTGAGTTTTCTGGTCCACAACCTTTTGGGTACGATTTAAAAATAAATTTGGAGCATATTTGGATTCTATCCTATTTTTGACCGTTTCCTGTGTACTATTTGTAATGATATCTGTATCAAGTTTTAAGCTACCATCGTCTGCATAGACTAACACAGGAAATACTATACAAAGAATTAATAGGTACTTTTTAATGTTCTTCATCATAAAATAAAAATAAGCGTCAAGTTCCCCTGACGCTCCTCAAAATTAACTACAAACCAAAGCTTTGTGCATCTTGTTGGTCACGTTCAGCTACTGTTTGAGCATAGTTGTTCAATTGTTGGTTGATGCTCACTAGAAGCTCCTCAAATTTTTGAACATGTGTATACAACTGGTTGTATTGCTCAAGGTAAGCATTAAATGCTTGACCTTTCCATTGTGATGCCATTTCGCCATTTGTTCGATTAACAGTTTGTACTGCCTGTTCAATTTGTTCTTTAGCACTAAGATAAATTGCCGCCTGAGATTGTAACTGTTCTGGGGTTAAACTAATTACTGACATTAGTATTCTCCTTTAATTTTTATTTTTATTATTTTATCATATATTTTATTATTTGTCTATCATTTTATTACACTATATTCCATTATTACCCCAGAAAATTTAAAACTTAATAGTTCAAATCGCCCCCTTGTTTCAGATTCACATTAGTGATATAATAAACTATAAATGAAAGGGTTTATGTATGAAAAAAATAATCATAGGTGGTAGCATTTTTGTAACATTATTGGTCGGTTCTGGTGCTGCTTTTGTTTACTTAAAAAATCAAGAAGTTTCAATAACTAATAAAGTAAATGACCGTAAATTAAATATTGCTTTAGTAAATGAAGACACTGGTGGATCTTTAAATGGGAACACGTATAATTTAGGGAATGATTTTACAACATTATTATCCAAAGATAGCTCAAACCAATGGACAGTTATGACTCGCAATGTCGCTGAAAATCGATTTGAGAATGGTTCTGTTGACGTCATTGTATACATAGAACAACAATTTTCAGAGAAAATAGCTCAGCTGGAAAGCTTTAACCCAGACCGAGCAAAGATAGCATATAAAACAAAATCGAATCTAGATCCTGTCAAATCTAAAAATGTAGAGTTACGTGTCGGAGAACATCTGAATACAATCAATCAAAACGTTATCAAAATGTACTTTTCGAGTGTCATTAACAACTTAGACGATGCGAAAAGAAATGTTGAAAACATTGTCAATGAGCAATCAGGAACACACTCTAAAATTTCTCAGTATATCTATACACCATCCAATCAAGCTAGCCAATCTATTACTAGTACTATGGATTTAGTTTCTGGTTTAGAAAAAAACAACTCTTCCTTCGAAGAACTTCAAAAAAATTTCTCCGAATCAGTTATAAAACTTTTAAATAGTACGGGTAATGACTTACAAACAAAACTTCAAGAGGTTAAAGGTAATTTTGATAGAGAAATAGAAAATTCAAAACAAAATGTCTCTACAACAAATACGATTTTAAAAGATCAATATGAAGAAACTGCTAAATTTGTAGAAAAGATAAATGATTCTGCATCAAAATCATTATCTCAATTTGGAAATAATAATGATACTCAAAAATCAGAAATTAGTAAATTTGAAGATTTGATTTCTAATTACCATAAAATTATTTCTGATTATCGAGATAAAACAAATGATAAAAAGACTGAATTAGAGAAGCTCCAAACTGAATTAGAAAAAGAGAAGAAAAAAGTAGAGTTATTTTACTTTGGAAAAGAAGGAGTGGATACTAAATCGGATTTAACTTCTGAATCCAAAGCAACGCTTGCAGCACAAATAAACAATAGCCTACAAGTAAAAAATTCTTTACCTGACACTTATCAAGATATGATTCGTTCAACACTATCAGAAACTAGTATCCAAATGTCTGACTACAAAGAATTATTTGCTAAATTACAGAAATTAAAAGTCTTAACCCCTGATCAAGTTAATGAATATACTTCAAAACTAACTTTAATTGAGAACTATTCTCAATTTGATAAAAAATTTACACCTATAACCGGCTTGCCTAGTTTTGAATTTTTAACAACAGAAAATGATAAATTAGACAAAATTACCGAAGAAATCCCTATCACAGTTAAACTTCCTCAAGCAGGGCAAGAAACTGCTACAACAGAGATTTCTTCCCCTATTTCAACTACCCCAAGTGATGCTTCCTCTTTAAATGTAGAATCAAAACCTGAAATCTCTAATGCATCAACTGAAACAAAAACATCAGCCGAAACAAAAACATCAACTGAAACAAAAACGTCAACTGAAACAAAAACATCAACTGAAACAAAATACATATCACCTAAGGCTAAAATTTCAGTTACTGGAGATGCTAAATTAGTAAATGGTGAACAGGTTATTGCTGATGATAAGACCTATAAATTGACCATTTCCTATACTTTTGAGCCACATTATGGAAAAAATGATATATCTTTTGAGATACACATCGGAGACACAATAATCCCTATAAAACAAACCATCTATCGTAGTGATAAAGAGGAATCAGATGTACTTGTTAAAAAGGATTTAACACATATTTTTGATAAATTAAGTAAAATTAATCAAGCTGCAGGAATGATTAAAGCAATCTATGGAAATCCAAACAGTAGCTCTATAAACTTTTCTGCTTTATCACCTGATTCAGTTTATAATATGTATGGTAATATCAATCGTGAAGATATTGAATCGCAACTTTCAAATAAACAAATCACACAATTTAAACAATCTGGTCTTGAATTACTCGACGAAATTCAAGGGACTTCAAATTCGTTAAGAAAAATAACAAGTGAAATACCAAAATTGAATGAAGCAGATTTACCAAATGATTATTTCAAAGTGAAAATCACAGATTTAACAAATTGGTATAATGCATCAATTGAATCTTTATCAAAAGAATATAAGGTATGGAAAGAAACAAAAGAAAAACAACTTGAAATTACAAATTCAACTTCTGAATCAAACAACAATCAATTAAAGGTTAAAATTTATACACCTGAGCAACTGTATAAATCTATTGAATCACTAGTTACTATCACTTCTGATAGTTCAAAAATAACTAACAAGAATCATGAAGCTGTTGGAACAATGAAAGATCAATTCACTCAATTTAATAGCCAAGTTAAAACGATTAAAGATAATATCGACCGCACTGTTTCAACAACAAACGAATTGATTACTACTGAAGCAAATGTTATTCAAGGAAATAGAAATTATGCAGATTCCTTCAAAACTGTTATGAAAAATATCCGTGATGGAGGAACCACTAACCAAAATGTTATGAGTTTCTTATCAAATCCTATAGAAACCAAAAAAGAAACTTATGCTACGCCTATTTCTGTAGAAAACAACAGATTATGGGTAATTGTTGCTGTTGTTGTTTCTGGAATTACATCAGCTGGAATTACCTACTGGTTAACAAAGGAGAAAAAATAATTTCTTTATAAAAATATAATCATGACCACCCGCATAGCGGGTGGTTTTTTGTCTCGCACCTAGAGGAGCGAGACGGACTAATCGTCACATAATAAAAAAAGAGAGAATCACACTGATTCTCTCTTTTAGTCTATCATGATATTAAATATTTCAGTTTTAAATTTTTTGAAATTTAGTACAATGAACTCTTCACTTTCTTGAATTTCTGTTGCAAGATTCCAACTAAATATACCCTGATGATAATAATGTTACTCAATCATTTTTTAGATTTTCTAAAAAAATCGGACATTAGACACATTCTATTACTTAACTCGTATTATACTTTGAGTAAGTATCTTATATCATTATTTTAGAAATTTTTATTCCTTTATATTATCTACTAGACTATCTGTATACGTTAGCATCGTCCGTTTTCGTGTCATACAATCGAAACACCAGATTATTTTTTTACAGTAGGTATAAAAAGGCTAGGGTCAAAAGACTTGCTAGGAGTCCCACTCCCCAAAAGAAGAAGTCAACCTTCCACTCACTCCAAGGACTTCCCTTACCAGACAATCCTCCAAGCTCAAAATGATGATGCACAGGCGTCATACGGAAAATACGTTTACCACCTGTCAGTTTGAAATAACTGACTTGCATCATAACCGAAGTTGTTTCAAAGACATAAACAATTCCGATAATCAAGAGAGTCCATTCTTGGTGGAGGGCCATAGAGATAGCTGCCAGCATTCCACCTAGGGCCAAACTTCCCACATCCCCCATAAAGACTTTAGCAGGCTTATGGTTAAAGACGAAGAAACCAAGCAAACCACCAATCATGGCAAGAATCACTAGAAGGATATCCATCTGACCTTGCACATAGGCAATAACTCCATAGGCAGACAAGCTAATCACAACGGAAATACTCGCTAGACCGTCAATACCATCTGTCAAATTCACTGCGTTTGAAAAACCAACTAGCCAGAAAAGAGCGAAGATAATATAGAAAATCCCTAAATGCACTTGGTAGCCAAAGACAGAGAGCATATCGCCCCCACGCTCATAAAAAAGGTAGAAAATGACTCCACCTAGCAGCTGAAGAGCCAATTTCTGTTTGGGATTAAGGCCCTCATTGATTTTACGGAAGACCTTGAGGAAGTCATCTAAAAAACCAACCAAACCATACAAGACCAAAATAAACAAAACCATACCAACATTATTGGTCAATTGTTTTGAAAAAAGAGCGACGAGGAAACTCACCACAACTGCAGCAATGAGGAAAACAAGTCCCCCCATTGTAGGAGTCCCAGCTTTTGCCTGGTGCTGTTTAACATCCTCATGCATCTGCTGGCCTGTAATTTGCGCCTTTCTATAAAATTGGATAAAGGCCGGAATTCCTACTAAAGTTAGTAAAAATGTCACAATTCCAGCACTGATGGAAATAAACATATTAGTCTCCTAAAGTTAATTTAATTTTTTTAATGTTTTTAATAGCTGTATTAGTCCGAACGTCTTGCTTCTGAACAACAGAACCTGAACCTTCAAATTCCAGCTCAATATCCAACCATTTAGCAAAGGCCTCAGCAATCTCTTTTTTCCAGCCATACATATCTGGAATTTCTTCTACCTTATCCGATAAAAGGAGAACTTGTTGGTTTGGTGCAAGATTTTTTCCTTCTTCTACAGAAGTCTCTTTAATCTTTGTTCCAGTACCAACAACGATTGGTTGCACAATATTTCGACGTAAGGCTTCCGCCAAATCACCAGGTGAAATATCCTTGATGCTAGGCATTGCATACGAAGATTCTGTCGTCACTTGATCTAAATTCTTAGCTGGAGATTGAAGGTTCAGAGATTCTTTCATCGCTGAAGCCCGCTCCAAGATTGGATTGGAAAACTCTCCCAACTGGACAGCTGAATAATGCTCAGGCTGTTGAACCGTTACATACAAGATAAAATCAGGATTTTCAGCAGGATTCATAGTCACAACTGAGAAAATATAATTGGTAGAACCAACCAAGTATCCTCCATTTTTCTCATCAGCGATTTGAGCCGTACCGGATTTAACTGCTACATTTTGTCCAGGAACTGTTATAATTGGCTTTCCTGTGTAGTGATTATACATAGTTCCATATAGAGGGTCCGTCCCAACTAAGATCATGTGATTTCGAGTTGTGCTTGCTGCATCTTCAGATACAGGTTTTCCTACAATCTCTTTTTGAGACTTTCGTACAGACTGATTGTTAGTATCATAAATAGCACTTATAAATTTTGGCTCCAGCATAACTCCATCATTAGCAATAGCTGTAAAGGCACGAAGCATTTGTGTTTGTGTCACTGAAATTCCTTGCCCAAATGAGCTTTGAGCAATATTAACAATATTATCAGCTGGAAGTTGACCAGCGTATTCATCTGTCAAGCCAAAGCGAGTTGGAACCCCAAATTTAAAGCGTTTTAGATAATCCAACCAAGTAGCATCTCCCATTTTTTGTTCAAGTAGACTCATTCCAACATTACTGGAGTGAGCGAAACCTTGTAAGAAAGTCATCATCCCACCAGTAGTCAAACCACCATTAACATCCCAATCTCGAGTCGTCACATCCGCCATTTTAAATTCACTGCTATTGAAGTATTCTCCACTTGGGAAGGTATTATTATCAATAGAAGAAGCTAACGTCATAACCTTCATGGCTGATCCTGGTTCATAGTTACTTTGATAAAGAATATCACGCCAAACAAAGTCCTCAGTGATTCCTTCTTTAGTATCTGCATTAAAGGTAGGTCGTTGGGTGGTAGCGAGGATTTCACCGGTCTTTGCACTGACCAAGGTCGCGGTCATATACTTACCTTTTACTTTTTCTAGAAAGGCATCCATCTGAGTTTCCATGAAAGATTGTAGCGGACTAGACAATGTTGTATAAACATCCTTACCATTCACAGTCTGCTGCGATACCTGTTCCGTACCTGGGACGATATTTCCTACACGGTCTTTTTCATAGGTAATAATACCGTCTGTCCCAGCAAGAATGGTATTTAAAGAACTCTCCAAACCAGAAGTCCCTAACAAACTCTTACTACCATCCTCATTTTCATGAAGTTGGGCTAAGCCAATAAAGCTAGAAGCAAATTGTCCATTTGGATAGCTTCTGTTAGGGCTAGTTGTAAAGTCAATCCCTTCCACACTAGCATCTTTCAAATCTTTTTTAATAGCCATCATATTGGCATAGGTAATCCCATTTCCTTTTGCACCAAAGGAAACTTGGGTCAGATTTGGTTGAGCTAGTTGCTCTTTCACATAAGCTTCATCCATATCCAAATACTTATGGAAGACTTCAGCTACCTTATTAAACTGCGAATCCTCTACATAAAGAATTTTTCCAGTTGCTGACTTGTATTTTTTATCAATAACAGCATAGACGTTATAAGAGGTCGCATCTTCAGCGATTGGCACTCCATTTCGGTCATAGATAGTCCCACGTTTGGCAGGAACTGTTCGGGTTGTTTGGTGAACCTTTTTAGCCTCTTTAACCAAGTCAGTACCAAATATATTACCTTTTGCTATAATATACGCAAAATTAGCCAAAAAGATAGCGAAAAGTACGACAGCTAACAAACTGATGTACTTGCCGACTATTCTACGGTTTTCTGCTGGAGATTTACGATTTTTTAGCGCAAATCGGGTTATTTTTTCTGTCCATTTCATATCTTACTCCGCTGTTCGGATATTTTCGTTATTCAATTTCAAATCTTTTTTATCTGCAATCTCTTTCAAGCGCTCGGCACGAATCAATTCATTCACTTCCTGCTTGGCATCGTCCAGCTCTGTCTTCTTTTCCTCTATCTGCGCATTGATTTTTGTTAAATCACTTTGCACTTGCAAGAGCCGTGTCTGCATAAAGATAATGCTCACTGCTAAAACGAGAGCCGTAAAAGCGATGGAAAGATAAAAAGCCTTCTCCACACGTGAGAATTTTTTTATACGATTCTGCAAGAATTGACTGGTTGTTTCTTTCTTATCTACCATTTTTTCCTCTTACTTGTGAATTTTTCTGGCCACGCGCAACTTGGCTGAGTGCGAGCGGTTATTGGCTTCTAATTCTTCTGCACTTGGCAAGATTGGCTTACGGGATACCAATTCCATCTTGGGCTTGAGATCATCTGGGATGAAAGGCAAACCTTTGGGAACTTCAACTGTTGAAGCCTCCTTGAACAATTGCTTGGTCAAGCGGTCTTCTAATGAATGAAAGGTAATCACTGAAATTCTACCATCCAGAGCCAAGATATCCATAGCCTGCTGGATGGACTCATCTGCCGCTCCCAGTTCATCATTGACTTCAATCCGAATAGCCTGGAAGATCTGCTTGGCAGGATGGCCCTTTTTCTTGAGTTCCTTGGCCGGCTTAGCCGACTTGATAATCTCTGCTAACTCAGTCGTTGTCTCGATTGGCTTGACTTCACGTGCTTGTTCAATCTTACGCGCAATCTGTTTAGAGAATTTATCCTCGCCATACTTGAAGAAAATACGAACCAAGTCATGATAATCATAGTGGTTCACCACTTCATAAGCTGTCAGACTAGCATCCTGATTCATGCGCATGTCCAGTGGCGCATCCTTTTTATAAGAAAAACCACGCTCACGCTGGTCCAATTGAGGACTAGACACTCCCAAGTCATAACAAATTCCATCAATTTCCTGAACACCAGCTTCGCGCAAACGTGCCTGTAAATGACGGAAGTTATCCTTGATAAAGGTCACCATTCCCTTTTCAATGTAAGGTGCCAAGCGTTTTTGCGCATTATCAATAGCATTTTGATCTTGGTCAAAGGCATAGAGATGGCCCTTTTCACTTAATTTACTTAATAAATATTCGCTATGGCCCGCTCCACCCAAAGTCGCATCAACGTAGATACCATCAGGTTTCACATCAAGCATATCAATCGTTTCGTGGAGTAAGACCGTTACATGATGAAATTCTTTTGTCATATCTTATCTATTTTACCACAAATCCGACTAGCTTGCACTAGTCAGACAAATAGGTCAAAAAAAGTAAGATTTCTTTAAGAATATGTCAAATATGCTTGACATCTATTTCATAGAAGAATATAATATAGTCAAATATATGCGACATGAATCAGAAAGGAGACCAGATGAATCGTGTGAAAGAATTTCGCAAGGAACTAGGTATTTCCCAGCTCGAACTAGCCAAGGATATCGGTGTCTCGAGACAAACCATCAATATGATTGAGAACGACAAGTACAACCCAACTCTGGAACTCTGTCTCAATCTCGCCCGCAGCCTCCAAACTGACCTCAACAGTCTCTTTTGGGAGGATAATTTTTAAAAAAGGAGCCAACTCATGAAAAAAGAAACCTTCACTGAAAAACTCATCAAACGCACATACGGTATTTCTGGTCCCCTTGACGAATACAAACGGCGTGAGGCCAATCGTATTGGGAACCAAGTCTTTATCGTCCTCTTTTATCTGATGATTTTCGGAAATCTTATTCCACTCCTTCTGGCCTATAAATACCCTCAAGAAGTGGCTCTAATCTATCCTCCTCTGATTTTAGTGATTGCCCTCATCTCTGCTGGCTATGTCACCTACCAAATGAAAAAAACAGGGATTACAGCTATTGATCCAGATATGCTGAGTGAGAAAGAAAGTAAGCAACTATACTACCCAGGTCTTAAAGCAGGTTTGTTCTTTGGTCTATGGATGTTTTTTATAACTCCTCTTCTCAGTATACTCATAGGTGAAGGTCAGGACTATTTTCATTCTCTCCTCACTATAAGAAATGGTGTATCAAGCATTCTCGGTTCTATCTTCTTCGGAGCGAGTATACAGTTCATCATCTCCCGTCGCATTGAAAAAGCTAAGAAAGATCAAGATGAGGATTAGGAGGTGCCTTATAAAATCACTAGTAACTTTACTTACCTATCATCTTTTATTTGCTTCACTGTTCATCTTCATCATCGTTTCAGGGAACTTGCCAATCTACGATATAGTCCTCCTTCCAGTCTTTGTTCCAGCACTCAACAAAGGATTGACTTATCTAAAGATTGACTCCCAAAAAACGCGCATACTCAACTTAGCACTATTCTTTATGATTCTATCCTTACCACAACTGATGCTCGTCTCAGGCAATTGGAAATATTATATACTGCTAACTATCGCTATCCTTTCTTCTATCACTTATCTTTATTATCTCTATCAATTCGTAAAAGAAACAAAATAGCATCGTTCATTTAGGAGAAATCACCCATGAAAAAAGAAGACTTCACCACTCGCCTACTTCGAAATTTCTTTCATATCCAAGGGCCTTTTGATGAATGCCGTCAAGAGGTTATCTACAAGGCTTGCGCCCGTTCCATGATCCAAATCTTTTACTCTTCCTTCATTCTCTTCCTATTCTATATTTTGTTCGGAAGCTTTATAGAAATTGTTCGAAATGTTATGCCCTACATCTATTTTGGACTCATTTTGTTCATGGGTATAAAAGCTCAAAAAGCCGTCCAAGAGCTTCATCTTGAAAAGGATGACAAATCAGAAATCATTCTCAAAACCTACAGCAAAGCCCAAATCAAATTCCGAAGCTGGATTGTGTTTATCGGTATTCAGATTGGCTTCTTTATCCTACTCATCTTTCATAAAGTCTTCGTTCAGCAGATGTCCCTTTCAGATTTTGTGAAGCTCCTCATGCAATTCGATAAAAGTGTTCCTTTGCTGATGTATGGCCTGATTATCGGTAGCATTTTTGGAACCCTGACCTACGGATTTCTATCACTACAGGAGGAGAAAACTCCTAAAAATACCAAACAGAAGGAGAAAAGCAAGCAATGACTTCACTATACGATTTTTCAGTCTTGAACCAAGACCATCAAGAAACTCCACTAGAGACCTATCGTGGTAAGATTCTCTTGGTTGTCAACACTGCTACTGGATGTGGTTTAACGCCCCAGTACCAAGGTCTCCAAGAACTCTATGACCGCTATCAAGAACAAGGTTTTGAGATTTTAGACTTCCCTTGCAATCAGTTTATGGGACAAGCACCAGGTAGTGCAGAGGAAATCAACGCCTTCTGTAGCCTACATTATCAGACCAGCTTCCCACGTTTTGCCAAGATCAAGGTCAACGGTAAGGAAGCAGATCCTCTCTATGTTTGGTTAAAAGAACAAAAATCTGGTCCACTAGGAAAACGAATCGAATGGAATTTCGCTAAGTTTCTCATCGGTCGAGATGGGCAGGTCTTTGAACGCTTCTCTTCAAAAACAGAGCCAAAACAAATTGAAGAGGCGATACAAAAATTACTCTGACTTTTTTTGAATACATTCTTTCATTCAGTTTAATTCTTGAAAGGATGTATTTTTTTCTTTAAAAAGTGAAAGAATTTCTTTAAATTAGGTTTACTTTCTCTATTGCATTTCTTGGAACAATTTAGTATATTTGTTATGTTAAGGTTTTTAGGTTATTTTAAAGATTAAGATAACAATTTTAATTTTTTTATTCTAAAATGAAAGCGCTTAAACAGAGGGGGTAATTAGTCTCAAACTATTGCACAAAATCTAACTATCGCTAAAGAAAATCGTTTCCAAGTCATACTTGGGCTCAGACAGTAGCTGACTGTCTTGATTCAAACTAGGAGTACATTATGAATCGATACCTTTTTGAAAAAGAGCAAACTTTTAGCATCAGAAAATTAACCGTTGGTGTTGCTTCGGTTATGGTTGGGCTTGCTTTTTTGCATCTGGTACAGCACTAGCTGACGAAGCAAAAATTGAAGCTACAAGCTCTCAACCAAATGTAGAAAAATTGGCCGAAGTTGAAAAAACCAAACCAGAAGTCAAAAATGAAAGTCCTGTAATTTCTACACCTCAAGAGTCAGAGAAAGCAGAGAAAGCAGAAAAAACTGTTAAACCAGTAGAAGAGAAGACTGTAGCAGA
Organism: Streptococcus sp. HMSC077D04; assembly: GCF_001808785.1. Taxonomy (GTDB): domain Bacteria; phylum Bacillota; class Bacilli; order Lactobacillales; family Streptococcaceae; genus Streptococcus; species Streptococcus mitis_BX. The sequence goes on from NZ_KV794529.1 coordinate 19,343, forward strand.
AACTAAAACTACTGACTTGCTTCCTGAAGAAATCCACGATCAAGCTTATCCTGATGCACCCGTGAAAAACATAGATACTTCAGCAATCGTAGACAAGAAGGATAGTCCTAAAGTTGAGACAGAAAGCATTCTAAAAAACAAGGAAGAACTTCCAAAAGAAGCTGAAAATGGTAATCGTGCAATTATCAACGGTGGTCTAGATTTGAAGCACGTCCCTTATGAAGGACAACCTGCTACTGCTGCTAGTATGATTTACACTATTTACAATGGTGGTTCCCAACGCTATATCGTGTCTGGTTCTGGTATTTTTGTGGCACCAAATGTCATCTTGACTGTTGCCCACAACTTTTTAGAATCAAACCGTGATACAAAAGAAGGACATATTCGAGGCGGAGATTCTGCTAAGTTCTACTATAACCTCGGTTCTAATTCTGCTGTTCGCAATTCTCAGCCTGTAACGGGTAATACTACTCTATTCAAAGAAGAAGATATTCATTTTTGGAACAAGAAAGAATTTGGAAAAGGATATCAAAATGACTTGGCTGCTGTTGTAGCACCTGTTCCTCTTCAAATCGCTAGTCCAAATAAAGCTGCTACCTTTGTTCCTTTGGCAGAAAACAAAACCTATCAACCAGGGGACCCTGTTAGCACGATTGGGTATCCAACTGACTCAAGCTCACCTGAGCTCAAAAAACCAATTGTAGCTGGTCAACTTTACAAGGCTGATGGTGTCGTGAAATCTGTTGATAATTATGATGATAAAGGCTCAAAAGGCATCACCTATCATATGACTTCTGTTTCAGGCCTTTCAGGTGCTGGTATTATCAACAGTGATGGTAAAGTAGTCGGTGTTCACCAACACGGCACAATTGAAAACGGCATCCCTGACAAAGACCGTTTCGGTGGTGGGATCGTCCTCTCACCTGAGCAAGTCAAATGGGTAAAAGATATTATCGCAAAATATGGCGTCAAAGGTTGGTACCAAGGTGATAATGGGAAACGATATTACTTTACTCCTGAAGGAGAAATGTTCAGAAATAAAACTGCTGTTATTGGTGAAAATCAATATTCTTTCGATGAAAATGGTGTTGCGACACTCATTAAAGGAATTGATTACGGACGTGTAGTTGTTCAACACGTAGATGAAACTGGTAATCCAATCAAAACTGATGATACTTTTGTTGAAAAAACTGAAGTTGGAACAGCTTTTGATTATGACTTCAAAAAAGAAATCGCTAAGACTGACTTCTATACAAAAAATCAAGAGAAATACCAGATTGTCTCTATTGATGGCGTCGAAATCAACAAACAACTCAAAGATGAGTGGACCTACAACGTCGTCAGCAAAACAGCTCCAGGAACACGGGTCATCAAGGTGGTTTATAAAGTGAATAAAGGTTCATTTGCCATTCATTATCGTTTGAAAGGCTCAGAGCAAGAATTAGCAGATGTTGTTACTGATAATAATGACGGAAAAGAATACGATGTTTCATTTGTAAACACTTTTGAAGCAAAAGAAATCGCAGGCTACCGCGCAATCACTCCACGCTTAGAAGCCAGCATCCAGCACAAGGGTGTGAATGATGTTGTCTTTGAATACGAAAAAATCTCTGATAGCTCTAATCCGACTTCAACTGTTTTACCTGCTGCTCATCCAGAAGATAAGGAAACAGAAATTGGAAATCACGGTCCCCTTCCAAGCAAGGCTCAACTTGATTATCACAAGGAAGAATTAGCCGCCTTCATCCACTATGGTATGAATACTTATACTAATTCTGAGTGGGGACATGGAAATGAAGACCCTAAAAACTTCAATCCAACTAACTTAGATACAGATCAATGGATACGTACTCTAAAGGAAACTGGCTTTAAACGAACTATTATGGTTGTCAAACACCACGATGGTTTCGTTATTTACCCATCTAAATATACAAATCATACCGTAGCTGCAAGTCCATGGAAAGATGGAAAGGGTGACCTTTTAGAAGAAATCTCTAAATCGGCTACTAAATACGATATGAACATGGGTGTTTACCTATCACCATGGGATGTTAATAGCCCTAAATATAAGGTAGCTACTCAAAAAGAATACAACGAATACTACCTCAATCAACTAAAAGAAATCCTTGGTAATCCAAAATACGGTAATAAGGGTAAATTTATCGAAGTTTGGATGGATGGAGCACGCGGTAGCGGTGCCCAAAAAGTAACCTACACTTTTGATGAGTGGTTCAAATACATCAAGGAAGCTGAAGGAGATATCGCTATCTTCTCTGCCGAACCAACAAGTATCCGTTGGATTGGAAATGAGCGTGGTATCGCCGGTGACCCTGTATGGCATAAGGTCAAGAAAGCAAACATCACCGAAAATGTTAAGAACGAATACCTTAACCACGGTGACCCTGACGGAGATATGTACTCTGTAGGAGAAGCAGATGTTTCCATCCGCTCTGGCTGGTTCTACCACGATAACCAGCAACCAAAATCCCTCAAAGAATTGATGGATATCTACTTCAAGTCTGTTGGTCGTGGAACGCCACTTCTTCTCAACATTCCACCAAACAAAGAAGGTAAATTCGCAGATGCTGACGTGGCTCGCTTGAAAGAATTCAAAGCGACTCTAGATCAAATGTATGCGACTGACTTTGCCAAAGGAGCAACTGTAACAGCAAGCTCGACTCGTCAGAATCATCTCTACAAAGAAAGCCACCTTACAGACGGTAAAGATGATACTAGCTGGGCTCTTTCAAATGATGCCACAACAGGTAGCTTCACAGTCGATTTGGGACAAAAGAGACGCTTTGACGTTGTCGAACTCAAGGAAGACATCGCCAAAGGTCAGCGTATCTCTGGTTTCAAGATTGAAGTCGAAATCAACGGTCGCTGGGTGACTTACGGAGAAGGTTCAACTGTTGGTTACCGTCGCTTGATTCAAGGCAAGCCTGTAGAGGCACAAAAAATCCGTGTAACCATCACCGGAGCTCAAGCAACTCCAATCTTAACCAACTTCTCAGTCTACAAGACACCAACTAGTATCGAAAAGACAGACGGCTACCCTCTTGGACTTGAATACCACTCAAATACAACAGCGGATACAGCCGGTACAACTTGGTACAATGAATCTGAAGGTGTTCGTGGCACTTCTATGTGGACCAATCAAAAAGATGCCAAAGTAAGCTATACTTTCACAGGAACCAAGGCCTATGTCGTCTCTACAGTTGACCCAGGTCATGGAGAAATGTCCGTCTACGTTGATGGCCAAAAAGTTGCGGATGTGCAAACTAAGAACACTAGCCGTAAACGCAGCCAAAAAGTATATGAAACAGACGATTTAGCACCTGGCCAACATACCATTACCCTTGTTAATAAAACAGGTGAACCAATTGCTACAGAAGGAATCTACACTCTAAACAATAACAGCAAGGGTATGTTTGAGCTTGAAGCAACTTCTTACGAAGTCGAAAAAGGAAAACCAGTCACTGTTAAAATTAAACGTGTTGGTGGAAGCAAGGGTACTGCTACTGTTCGCTTCATCACAGAACCTGGAACTGGGGTTCACGGTAAAGTTTACCAAGATACAACTCAAGATGTGACTTTTGAAGATGGAGAAACAGAAAAGACTGTTACCATCCCAACGATTGACTTTACAGAACAAGCCGACTCTATCTTTGACTTCAAAGCCAAGCTCACTTCTGTTTCTGATGGTGCTTTACTCGGTTTTGCTACCGATGCAACCATCCAAGTGATGAAAGCTGAATTGCTGATCAAGGATCAAACAAGTTATGATGACCAAGCTAGTCAGTTGGATTACAGTCCTGGCTGGCACCATGAAACCAATTCGGCAGACAAGTACCAAAAAACGGAGTCTTGGGCTTCCTTTGGTCGCTTAACTGATGAACAAAAGAAAAAGACAACTGTCACAGCCTACTTCTACGGTACTGGACTTGATATCAAGGGCTATGTTGATCCAAATCATGGTATCTACAAAGTCTTCCTAGATGGCAAAGAAGTTCCTTACCAAGATGGCATGGGAAATGCGTCGACTATTGAGGGCAAGAAATACTTTAGCGGTCACGCTGCTCAACGCCAAGGCAATCAAACTCTGGTTAGCCTAAAAGGTCTTGATGAAAACTTGCACGCAGTCACCCTTCAACTAGATCCTGATCGAAACGATTTGTCTCGAAACATCGGTATCCAGGTGGATCAATTCATTACTCGTGGTGAAGGAAGCGAACTCTACAGCAAAACACAAATCCTTCAATCTCTCTCTAAATGGAAAGACGACTTATCTAACTTTGATCCAAGTGGTTTGAAAAATACAGCAACTGCACGCCAAGCATTTAAGTCTAATCTTGATAAACTCACTGCACAATTAAGTTCTGATACGGTAAATGTACAAGATGTGATGTCAACAGTCACTACTTTGCAAGATATTCTTAGCAAAGACGAAAATTACCAAAAACCTGGAGACGAAACAAGTCCAGAACAACCGGTTGAACCTAAACAACCGGAACAGCCTGAAATCAATTATGATAAGGCTATGGCTAGCCTGACTGAAGCTATCGAGAAAAAAGTAGCTGAACTTGGTGCTAACAACGATGCTAAGAAAAAATTAGTTGAAATTACTGATAAAGCAATCGCAGTTATCCAAGAAGCGAAGACTCAAGAAGATGTCAATAAAGCCCTCAATAACGCTCTTGAGCAAATCAAGCAATTGCAACCTAGCCAACCAGAACAACCAGTTGAACCAAAACAACCGGAACAGCCTGAAATCAATTATGATAAGGCTATGGCTAGCCTGACTGAAGCTATCGAGAAAAAAGTAGCTGAACTTGGTGCTAACAACGATGCTAAGAAAAAATTAGTTGAAATTACTGATAAAGCAATCGCAGTTATTCAAGAGGCTAAGACTCAAGAAGACGTCAACAAAGCCCTCAATAACGCTCTTGAACAAATCAAGCAATTGCAACCTAGCCAACCAGA
>NZ_KV794529.1:24425-31018 GCF_001808785.1 Streptococcus sp. HMSC077D04
GAGGCTAAGACTCAAGAAGACGTCAACAAAGCTCTCAATAAGGCTCTTGAACAAATCAAGCAATTACAACCTAGCCAACCAGAGCAACCGGTTGAACCGAAACAACCTGAAAAACCAATTACTTCTTCAAGTCCTGAAGAGGGAGTTAAGGACCTTGTCTTTAAACTTCCAAGTTTGGATATTGTCAAGAAGGCAGTACCATTCAAGACTATCCGTCACGAAAATCCAAACTTAGATAAAGGAAAAGAGAAAGTTCTAGCAGAAGGGAAAGACGGCCTGCTAATTGAGTATGTCGAAGTAGATGGTAGCAATCGCAAGGTAGTTCAAACTGAGTCAACTCCAGCTCTAGACAGAGTGATTGAAGTCGGGACTAAACAAAGTTCTGTAGGAACAGAGGCACCACCAGTTGTAACTCTTCCTGAGTATGTTCTACCTAGAGAAACTGAAAAACCAGCTCCTGCAGTTGTAACAGAAGATTCACCAAGAAAAGATGAAAAAGCACCTGTTGCTACTACAGTTAAACAAGACAAGAAAAAACAACTCCCAGAAACTGGAGAGCAAGAAGCAAATGCCTTCTTATTCTTGGCTGCTATTACTTCAGTATTGTCTCTACTCATATTCCAAAAGAATTTCAAAGACTAATTAAAATCTTTACTTAATTCTTTTCAATGATTCTAGTTCCCCCAAAGAGAAGACCAGCCGGTCTTCTCTTTTTCTATATATAAATCAAAAGATATCCATAAATTCCTATGGATATCTTAGTATCTATAAAACAGAATGATTATTTGGGATAAGTATTTTCAAATTCAACAACAATTTCAAGTAAACGATTATCTAAAAAAGATAGGGCTTCTTGTCTAATCTCATCAGAAAGACCATAATAAGCTTCTGCAATTCCTCCGCAGATAGCTGAAATGATGTACACCAGAGAACGAGCTCATCTCCTACCAAATCTACTGGCCACTATTTTTAATCCCAGCATATACATAGGTCCTATTTCTAGGACACGCTTTTTCCGTTACCACCCTAAAATAAAATCTATGCTCCCGCCCATCCTTGGCATTTTCCTTATTTAAGACAAAGTAGTTCTTCTGATTCATTGCCATGGTTCGTAGGATGTCATCAATCAAGAAAGTCAAGGGTACGTTCATGGCAGAGTATTTTTGAAAATCCTCTTCAAAACGAATATAGTTATCTGAAAAGTAATCCATCTGCAGTTTGTTTTCATACAGCTCTTTTCTAGTCATAAACTCCCTCCTCCCACAGCCGAATTTCTAGGATATCTGCAACATCTATCAACCTATATCCCTCGTTTGTCCTAATAGATAAAGTCTGAGGCCATAACTCTCTCACCACACCGATGATAGTGGTTTTCTGCTTCTTTTCCTTTAGCACAAAACTTGCCTTAAGTTGGCCAACATAAAGCTGAGAAAGCAAGTGCAACTTCTCATCTGGAGTCAAATCCGTCGAAAAATCAACACGGCTTTTTTCTTCACTGAGCGAACTGGTGTGTTCTGAAAGGTAAAATCCCATCCACTTCTGCATCCCTGGATCTTGATAATCTCGCGCGGATTGAAAGGGTAAATAAGAACGATCAATCATTGTAATCCATCTAATCCTCCAGCAGAATGTCCCCCAATCAGCTTGCTTCTGGCAAGACTCCTAGAGGCTTCTTCCAGTGCATTTGCTCTTAAAAGGGAAGTGAAACCAAATTGTTCCCGAATGGAGTCAATGACCGTCTGGAGCCTTTCTTCTTTTTCTAACTTGTCAACATCATCAAAGAGGGAAATCAATCCAAAGGACTCGTCTACAAAGCCTGAATAGTTAACTCCGACACTTCTAACCGCTCCAGAAGTGTATTTGTCATGAAATAGCTTCAAAACATAATCCGTTAAGACAGCTGTATTATTGGTCGGTTCGACCTTCATTTGTGTGTGAATAGACGACCTGATCTCCTGTTTAGAGAAACCGACATAGAGAGAGACAAGGGTTGTTTTCTTGCCCACCCTTCTCAGCCTAATAGCTACCTGCTCCGCCATTTCTCGGAGAATAATTTCAATATCCCGTAGCTTCACGTAGTCTCTCGGCAAGATTTGAGAATTACCCAGGCCCTTGGATTTGGCTTTATAGGGCTTATGAACATTGCTCTCATCAATTCCGTTAGCATGAAACCACAAACGCAGACCAGCCTGCCCCAGAGCTTTCTTTAGCTGGTCGGGATTGCTGGTTGCCAATTCCTTGATGGAAAAAATCCCCAGAGCATGCAAGCGTTTCTCCATCCGCCTGCCAATTCCCCAAAAGTCGGTCATCTTGGGAATGGACCAGACCTTCTCTTCCACATCCTGGTAAGACCAGTTGGCCCTCATGGTCGGAGTGTGCTTGGCCTCATTATCCAGAGCCAACTTGGCTAGTAAGGGATTGGCATTGGACATACCTACTGTAGAGTAGATCCCTGTCTGCCTCCAAATATCCCTCTGAATACGGGCAGAAAGCAGATCCAGCTTGTCTTTGCGAGAGAGACTCTTATCTGGGATGAAATAGTTGAGTGAACTAGTCAGATCAATAAAGCCCTCATCGATAGAGTAGGGATAAATATCATCTGGACCGCCATAGTTTTGAAAGATTCGCTGGATTTCCATATTGACTGCAATGTACTCGTCCATTCGAGGAGGGACAATCAAGGTAACTTGAGCCCAATCTTCGATGTAGCGAACATAGTCTGAGTCGGTAGGTAGCCCTTGCTTTCGAGCATTGTAATAGGAAAATTTTCGCGTTTTGATATCAAAAGGCAAATCATAGGCCCGACCAACATTTGACTTGCCAAAAATCTTCTTAAATAGGGGAGAGGAGGCTAGGATAAGACCAGTTGAATTATCCGCTCGACTCATGACACAAAGGGAGGTTTTCAGCGGATGCAAGCCCCTTTTCACACACTCGACACTAGCATAAAAGGATTTCATATCGACAAAGGCAATGTCACTTTTGGGCTCTCTGGAATAATCAAAATAGCCCATTGGCTAGCCCTCCATCGGCACAAAGTTCCCAACGATAATCCCCACAATCCGAGGATCTTCCTCATAGGAGATTAAAATATCCTTGTATTTAGGATTGATAGAGACCAGACGCAAGCCATTCTCCTCTCGATAGACCCGTTTGATATAGGTCTGATTGTTACAAACCACTGCATAAACCGCCCCGTCATAGTCAAATCCTGTCTCTCGAATCAGAGCCACTGAACCATTTTGGTATTTGGGTTCCATGGAGTCCCCAGACACCCAGGACGCAAAATCATGGGCTAGTTCCTCATTAAAGTAAACCGTATCAAAATTCTGATCATCGTAGACCGAAGCCCCAATCCCTGCTGACATGCGTTCATAAACACGGTACTCGTAGAGGCGCTCTGGCATCGCTGTTACTTTCTGGGCTTTCTCCTCTTGAGATAGGTTGCGAGCATAGAGAACAACCTTCTCCTGCCCTTGCTTGGAGAGGCTATGGTAGAGACGGACAATCTCGATCTGAGTAAAATATCCTTTGGATACCTTTAAAATGTTCTCTAACTGGGCTACCTTCTCCTTAGACGGTTCTTTGATTCCACGTTCCCAAGCTGAGTAAGCCTGGAAACTAATCCCAAGTTTCTCTGCAATTTCCCTCTGTGTCAGTTTTAACTCTTTCCTCCGAGCCTTGAGTTTCTCTGGCTGATACATACTTCACCTCCTATTATGATAATTTAATGGACATTATCTCTCTTAGAAAGACTAATCGATGCTTGAATCCATATTTTTAAAACTCAACCAATTTGGTTTAGTTTTATTATATAAAAAAAGTGGACGGTTGTCTACTAGGAATATCTATTTCTGCTACACACTTAATAGTGGTATTGACCTTGTTCTATATATGTGCTAGAATTATTGTTATATATTCAATGAAAGGCTTTACACAATATGTTTCCATTCATGCCGGCGGCACGAGCAAAAACTGTTTTTGATATCCCCTATCAAAGATTATATCAACTTGGTTTTAAAGGATTAATTTTTGATATCGATCAAACTCTTGTGATGCATGGTGCCCCTGCTACAGAACAAGTTATTGAACTTTTTCAAAATCTCAAAGCCATTGGTTTCCAAATTTTTCTTTTGTCAAACAACGACGAAGAAAGAATTACACAATTTAATCAACATTTATCTGTTCCTTTTATTCCTCTTTCTGACAAACCAAATCCTAAGAACTTTAAAAAAGCTCTTAACATGATGCAGCTAAAGCCATTTGAAACAGTTATGATTGGAGATCAACTTTTTACAGATGTCCTGGGAGCTAGTCGGGCAAATATCTCCACTATCTTGGTTGATTTTTTATATGATCCTAAAGAAGGCGGAATTGGTAAAAAACGATGGGTTGAAAAATTAATACTTCATACTTACCCATTTTTGAGACAAAAAAATAAAAATTTAGATGTGATCAAAAAGGAGAAACAACATGGTTTTTTGGAATAAGGATCTATTATTTTGTGAAATTAGTCCTACAACATATAAAATCTCTTTAAAAAAAGAAAATCTAAAACGACATATCCAGAACTTTAAACAAGGAAAAAAATTCTCTAAGATTCGTCAAGAAAAGATATTACCTAACTTAGTTTCATCATATTCTACCCAACTGATAAAACGTGGTCCTGGAATTGATATTAATCTTCAAAAAGGAAAAGCTACCAACATACAGATTGCTAGTAAAAATCTAAATAACATTATCATTCATCCAGGAGAAGAATTTTCTTTTTGGAGTTTAGTTGGTAATACAACAAAGAAAAAAGGATACCAGGAAGGGCGAGTTATTATTAATGGAAAAGTAGAACCTGATATTGGCGGCGGGCTATGTAATTTAGCTAACTTGCTTCATCTTTTAATTGTTCATAGTCCTATGAAAATTACAGAATTTCATTCTCACTCTGATGCATTAGACCCTGATAAGGGGACTCGGAAACCATTTGCGAATGGAACTTCTGTACAGTATAATCATCAGGACTATCGTTTTAAAAATAATACTGACCAACTTATTCAATTGAGAACATGGACTGAAAATGAAATTCTCTTCGGGGAATTAAGAAGTGAATCACAATTTCCGTTCACTTATCAGATAGTTGAAGAAAATCATCATTTCAAAAAAGAAGGCAATTATTACTATCGCAATTCCATGATTTATCGTGAAAAACTTGATAGAATAACTGAACAAACTTTGGAAAAAGAGCTTATTTTGAAAAATCATTCAAAAGTCATGTACGATCCGAAGCTCATTCCTACTGAAATGATTAAACAATAATCTAAATATTCTACTATCAAAAAAGACTTAAATTCAAGATAAAAGGAACTATTATGAACACCACACCTAAATTAATCGTTATGCTGACACATAATGATCACACAGTTGAAAATGCTAGTGAAATTTTCGAATCCTGTAAAAACTCTAAAGCTCAGTATTGGGGATTTAAGGAAAAACCTCTTCCTATTTCTGAAATGAAGTCTCTATTCTCCAGAATGAAATCTTGCGGCAAAACTACTTTTCTTGAAGTTGTTGAATATGACGAAGAAAGTGGACTTCACGGTGCAAAAATTGCAAAAGAATGTGGGTGTGATATTTTAATGGGAACTGTCTTCTTTGATTCAATCAATCAATTCTGCAAAGAAAACAACATGAAATACATGCCATTTGTTGGACAAATTACTAATCGCCCATCTATTCTAGAAGGTTCTATCGAGGACATGATTTCTGAGGCAAAGGAATATCTAGCAAAAGGAGTTTACGGATTTGACTTGCTAGGGTACCGATATACAGGTGATCCTGTCAAACTAAACAATGCTTTTGTTCAAGCTATAGAGGCTCCCGTTTGTTTGGCTGGCAGTGTTGATAGTTATGAACGTTTAGATGAAGTCATTGAGGCAAATCCTTGGGCTTTCACAGTCGGAAGTGCATTTTTTGACGAAAAATTTGGCACAGATTTTCATAAACAAATTAATAATGTTTGTAATTATATGGAAAAATAAGGCAAAATATGCTTTATAGCTAACTCTTTAATTTTATCCAATAAATTCGATTTTAATATTAACAAACTACCTTCTAAAAATTAGATTTTGCATCTAATTTTTAGAAGGTAATTTTTTTATTTTGAAATAAATTAGAAATTCAGAAAAAATGCTATAACTCTAAAACCATTTCAACATGAAAAATATTTCATGTTATCACTCTAAAAATCAGTGATGAAAATTCTAATTTTCAGACAAAAAAAAGACATCCAAGAGAAAATTCGGCTCTATAATATTTGTAGTGGGTAAATCCCCTATGGATCTTATGGAGCCTATTTTGTTGTAGAAAAAAAGTCCCATATGACCTATAATGAAAAGCGACTAAACAACTCATTAGAAAGATTCATATGGAACAATTACATTTTATCACAAAACTACTCGATATTAAAGACCCTAATATCCAGATTCTAGACATCATCAATAAGGATACACTCAAGGAAATCATCGCTAAACTGGATTACAATGCCCCATCTTGTCCTGATTGTGGACATCAAATGAAGAAATATGACTTTCAAAAACCGT
>NZ_KV794529.1:31118-60244 GCF_001808785.1 Streptococcus sp. HMSC077D04
CAAATGAAGAAATATGACTTTCAAAAACCGTCGAAAATTCCTTACCTCGAAACGACTGGTATGCCTACTAGAATCCTCCTGAAAAAGCGTCGATTCAAGTGCTATCATTGCTCGAAAATGATGGTCGCCGAAACCTCTCTCGTCAAGAAGAATCATCAAATTCCTCGTATCATCAACCAAAAAGATTGCGCAAAAGCTGATTGAAAAGACTTCTATGACCGATATTGCTCATCAGCTGGCTATTTCAACTTCAACTGTCATTCGTAAGCTCAATGACTTCCGTTTTAAGTCTGATTTTTCTTACCTCCCTGAGATTATGTCCTGGGACGAGTACGCTTTTACAAAGGGAAAGATGAGCTTTATTGCACAAGATTTTGACAAGCTCAACATTATCACTGTTCTTGAAGGAAGAACACAGGCTGTCATCCGAAATCACTTTCTTCGTTACGATAGAGCAGTCCGATGTCAGGTGAAAATCATTACTATGGATATGTTTAGTCCCTACTATGCCTTAGCTAAACAGCTTTTTCCAAACGCTAAAATCGTGTTGGATCGTTTCCATATTGTCCAACACATGAGCCGTGCTATGAGTCGTGTGCGTGTCCAAATCATGAATCAGTTTCATCGAAAATCCCATGAATACAAGGCTATCAAGCGTTACTGGAAGCTCATTCAACAGGATAGTCGTAAACTCAGCGATAAACGTTTTTATCGCCCTACTTTTCGCATGCACTTGACGAATAAAGAGATTTTAGACAAGCTTTTGAGCTATTCAGAGGACTTGAAACACCACTACCATCTCTATCAACTCTTGCTTTTTCACTTTCAGAACAAGGAGGCAGACAAATTTTTCGAACTTATTGAGGACAATCTTAAGCTAATTCATCCTCTTTTTCAGACTGTCTTTAAAACCTTCCTCAAGGATAAAGAGAAGATTGCCAACGCCCTTCAACTACTCTATTCCAACGCCAAACTGGAAGCCACCAATAATCTCATCAAACTTATCAAGCGCAATGCCTTTGGATTTCGGAACTTTGAAAACTTCAAAAAACGGATTTTTATCGCCCTAAATATCAAAAAAGAAAGGACGAAATGTGTCCTTTCTCGAGCTTAGCTTTTCTTCAACCCACTACAGTTGACAAAGAGCCGAAAATTCTTGAATGTCTGTAAACGTTGATATAATCGTATTGATTAACGTTTTGAGAATTGTGATGCTTTACGAGCTTTCTTAAGACCTGGTTTCTTACGTTCAACTTTACGTGAGTCACGTGTAAGAAGTCCTGCGCGTTTCAATGAATCGCGGAAGTCTTGGTCTACTTGAAGAAGGGCACGAGCGATACCGTGACGGATAGCTCCTGATTGACCAGCGTATCCACCACCTACAACGTTAACGAAAACGTCGTATGAACCTGCAGTTGAAGTAACTGCGAATGGTTGGTTGATTACAAGACGAAGGTCAGCGTGTGGGATGTACTCTTCAACATCTTTTTTGTTAACAGTGATTTTACCAGTTCCTGGAACAAGGCGAACGCGTGCAACAGCGTTTTTACGACGTCCAGTACCTGCATATTGTGCTTGTGACATACTTTATTGTTCCTTTCCTTAGATAAGTCCTGAAATGTCAAGAACTTCTGGTTGTTGTGCAGCGTGAGTGTGCTCAGCTCCAACAAATACTTTCAACTTCATACCTTGAGCGCGTCCAAGTGTATTGTGTGGAAGCATACCTTTAACTGATTTCTCAATCAAACGTACTGCATTTTTAGAACGAAGTTCACCTGCAGAGATTTGTTTCAATCCACCTGGGTGGTTTGAGTGAGTGTAGTAGATTTTATCAGTTGCTTTTTTACCAGTCAATTTAACTTTTTCAGCATTGATAACAATCACAAAGTCACCTGTATCAGTGTGTGGTGTAAATGTTGGTTTGTTTTTTCCACGAAGTACGCTAGCAACTACTGCAGAAAGACGTCCAAGTGGTACATCAGTTGCGTCAACTACGTACCATTTACGTTCAACTTGGCCTGGTTTAGCCATAAATGTTGTTTTGTTCATGATTTCTCCTATATATAGTTCGATTTTTGTTTACGATGATGGGTGTTCCTTCCCATCGAAAAGTATTTGGAAGGTTCCGGGGCCTTTCAAATGGGGTAAACAATACCGCCTACTATAATACCAAATTTCACCCCTAAAAGTCAATAGATATGAAAAATATTTTTCTGAATTCCACTCTTTTTATCTCTAAAAAACCTCGCTTTCGCGAGGCTCTTCTATTTATAAGATAAGGCACGTTTAAAGGTTTTCCAAGGACCTAAATCATCTGTTTGCAGAACGAGACTAGCATACATACGTCCGATAAAGACTGTTGCCGTTACTGCAAAAGCAATCGTAATAGCAAGCGAAATCCATGATTCTAACCCATTTGCATAACCATTAATAGCTCTAAACGGCATGAAGAAAGTCGAAATAAAGGGAATGTATGAACCAATCTTCAAGATGAGATTGTCACCAGCTGCACCTAGAGCTGTCACTCCAAAAAAACCACCTATAATCAAAATCATCAAAGGCGACAAGGCTTTTCCTGCATCCTCAGGACGAGAAACCATAGAACCTAGGAAGGCTGCTAAAACAACGTACATAAAGAGGCTAACCAAGACAAACAATAAGGTGTTGAGCGAGAAAGCCTCTCCTATATGGTTTAAAATACCAGATTGTGCCAAGATTGGTAGGTCCTTAAAGAGAAGAATGGCAGCAAGTCCACCCACGACGTAAATGCCAATATGGGTCAAAATCACAAGAAGCAGAGCCAGCATGCGAGCGTAGAAATAATGACTAGCTCGGATACTAGAGAAGACCACCTCCATAATTTTGGTTCCTTTCTCGCTAGCCACTTCCTGGGCAGTGACACTAGCATAGGTAATCAAAATCATATAAAGGAAGAAACCAAGCCCTGCGGCCGCAATGGTTTGAACAATTTTTTTGTTTTCCTTGGATTCATCAATCTTCTCCGTAAAGTCAACGGTTTGACTCAGGCGTTTTTCCTGTTCTTGAGACAAATTAGCTGCCGAACGATTGAGTTGGTATTGCAGTTCATTTAGTCTATTGGTTACAGCTAGTTTGATGCCACTTTCAAGAGAGGTTTCACCATGATAGACGGCCTTGATGACGCTGTCCTCTTGGTCGACGGTTAGGTAACCCTTGATTTTCTCATCCTTGATAGCAGTTTGGGCACTGGCTTCATCCTTATAATCAAAGTTGATACCATTAGTACCCTTGAGCCCTTCTTCCACAGATGGCACTGTTGTTACTACTGCTATCTTGCTATTCTTGGCCATAGAAGACCCTTGGAGGTAGCCAATTCCTACAGATAAGGCTAAAAAGAGGAACGGCGAAATCACCATAAAGAAGAAACTCCATGACTTAACATGTCGAAGATAGGTTTCCTTCATTACAACCCACATATTTCTCATACTTCCACCCCTGATTCTAGTTTAAAGATTTCATCAATTGTTGGCGCTTGCTGGTCAAAGGTTGCGATGTATTGCCCCTGAGTCAAGATTGGGAAGAGTTCCCTTCCAGCGCTCTCATCCTCTAAGATCAATTTCCAACTGCCTTGTTTGGTCAAACTCACCTGTTTGACATGAGGAAGATTTTCCAATTCTTCCTTACTTCGTTCACTTGAAACAAAGAGACGCGTTTTCCCGTATTGATTGCGGACATCCTGGACCGGCCCATGCAAGACCACACGGCCATCTCGAATCATGAGAATATCGTCACAAAGCTCCTCGACGTTGGTCATGACATGGTCAGAAAAGATAATGGTTGCTCCGCGCTCTTTTTCCTGAAAGATGACTTGCTTGAGCAATTCAGTATTGACTGGATCCAAGCCACTGAAAGGCTCATCCAAGATAATCAAGTCTGGCTCATGAATCAGAGTAATGATGAGCTGAATCTTCTGCTGATTTCCTTTTGACAGGCTCTTGATTTTATCTGTCAGCTTTCCTTTCACTTCCAACCTCTTCATCCATTGAGGGAGTTTTTCCTTGATCTCCTTGGCATCCATACCTTTTAGAGTCGCCAAGTAACGAACTTGTTCAAGGACTGTCAATTTAGGCATGAGGCTGCGTTCTTCAGGCAGATAGCCAATCCGAGCGTAGGTCTCTTGTCGAATATCCTGATTATCCAGACTAATTTCTCCTTGGTATTCTAAAAACTTCAAAATACTGTGGAAAATCGTTGTCTTCCCAGCACCGTTTTTCCCGACTAATCCCAAAATACGACCTGGTCGCGCTTGAAAGTCAATACCAAACAAAACTTGCTTGGGTCCAAAACTTTTCTCTAGACTTCTTACTTCTAGCATCTTTCACCTCCGAAATGTCTTGCACTCATTATACTCCTTTTTGATAGCCTTTACAATGATTTCTGTCCATTTTTATCATCCTCATTTTAGTAAAAAATCTTAGGGTACTTTGAGCTATGAGTACATTATACACTGGTAAACTCCAATTTATCTTCTCTGTTCCTCAACTGTCTATTTTTGATCCTGAATTGTTATTTGAAAAGCAAAAATCCACCCCAAAGGATGGATTGATACTTTAACGCACTTCTGCATTGACTTTTTCTTCGAGCGATGCTTGGATTTTTTCCATATAGCGTGCGACTTCTTCGTCCGTTAAGCTATCTTCTGGATTTTGGAAAGTCAAGCTATAAGCCATTGACTTCATACCAAGTCCCAATTTTTCGCCTGAGAAGACGTCAAAGAGTTTGATATCTGTCAAACGTTTTACGCCTGCAGCTTGGATAGCGTCCACAACCTCTTGGTGAGTCACTTCTGCCTTGAGAAGGAGGGCAACGTCACGGCTAACTGCTGGGAATTTCGTGATTTCCACAAATGGAGCAGCTGGTTGAAGGGCAGCTTCGATGGCTGAAAGGTTGAGCTCAGCTACATACGTTTCTGGAATATCGTAAGCCTTAGCAGTGACTGGATGCACTTGCCCAAGGAAACCAAGAACTTGGTCACCGAGTGAAATCATAGCTGTACGTCCTGGGTGGAGGCTAGCGATTTCAGATGTTGCCGTATAGGTTACTTGGAGTCCCAAACGAGCAAAGAGGGCCTCAAGGATTCCCTTAGCATAGAAGAAATCAACTGGAACTGCTACTGTTTGGAAATCTTTTTCAGCAACCAAGCCTGTCAAGGCAAAGGCAAAGCTATTAATCTCATTTGGAAGTTCTTCTTTTGGATTACCAGTTTGTTCAAAGACTTTTCCAATCTCGTAAAGGGCCAAGTTTTTGTTCTTACGAGCCACGTTGTAGGCAACAGTATCAAGGATACCTGAGATCATATTTTGACGGAGGACAGAACGGTCCACAGTCATTGGCCACATGAGTTCCGTAAGGTTGCTTGGTTGAGCCGTAAACTCAACTGCTTTTTCAGGAGTTGTCAGAGCGTAGGTGATGATTTCTGTCAAACCTGCTCCTTCAGCAATGGTACGAACTTGACGGCGAAGTTTTTGTGTCGCAGTCAATTCACCAGCTGTCCCATCGTCTTTTGGAAGGCTGGTTGGCAAGCGGTCATATCCATAGATACGAGCGATTTCTTCAAAGAGGTCTGCCTCGATGGTGATATCCCAGCGACGGCGTGGGACACTGACTGTAAAGCTATCTGCATTGCCAGAAAGACCAAATCCAAGACGACGGAAGACGTCTTCTACATCAGCATAAGAAAGATCAGTTCCGAGGACACGGTTAACATCAGCAAGAGTTGAAGAAACTTCCACATCAGAGGTATCAAGTTCACCCGCTGAAACGATACCCTTACGCACCGTCGCACCTGCAAGTTCGGCAATCATACTAGCTGCCGCATCAAGAGCTTCGTTAACAGTTGCCACATTGATGCCTTTTTCAAAGCGAGAAGAGGACTCCGAGCGAAGATTGAGGCGACCACTAGTCTTACGGATAGATTTGCCATTGAAAACAGCAGCTTCAAGGACAACACGACTAGAGTTTTCAGAGATTTCTGTTGCTTGACCACCCATAACACCGGCAAGGGCTACTGGCTTGTCAGCGACAGTGATGACTAGGTCATTTGTTTCCAAGTCACGTTCTTCACCATCTAAAGTCACCAATTTTTCACCAGCACGCGCTGCACGTACACGGATGTCACTCCCTTCAAAGGTATCCAAGTCAAAGGCATGCATAGGTTGACCAAAGTAGAGCAGGATGTAGTTTGTCACGTCCACTACATTGTTAATAGGACGGATACCTTCGTTCATGAGGAGATTTTGCAACCATTGTGGACTTGGTGCGATGGTCACATTGTCCAAGATACGAGCCGCATAGTAAGGAGCCTTGTCTGTTTCAATGCCCACAGAAAGAGCATCTGCTGCAGCTTGGTCAGTTTCTGAAAGAGTAAATTCTTTAAAGTTGACTGCCTTATCATAGATGGCTGCCACTTCGTGAGCCACCCCACGCATAGAAAGAGCGTCCGCACGGTTAGGTGTAATTGAAAGTTCGATGATTTCATCATTCAAGTCTAGATATGAGAAGACTTCCTCACCTGGAACGGCATTTTCTGGCAAGATTTGGATGCCATCTGCGAATTCCTTTGGCACAACTGAGTCAGAAATTCCCAATTCGCCAAGTGAACAAATCATTCCAAGTGACTCAAGACCGCGGATTTTCCCTTTTTTGATTTTGTAGTTGTCAGCGATACGAGCTCCTGGAAGTGCCACCATGACCTTGATACCAGCACGCACATTCGGTGCACCACAAACGATTTGACGGGCTTCTTCTTCGCCAACGTTAACCTGACAAACATGAAGGTGAGTTTCTGGCACGTCTTCACAAGACAAGACCTCACCGACGACAATTTTTGAGAGACCGGCAGCCGGTGATTCCACACCTTCTACCTCGATCCCTGTAGTTGACATTTTTTCAGCCAACTCTTGTGATGGCACATCAATGTCCACCAATTCTTTTAACCATTTATAAGATACAAGCATAATTCTGATTGTAAGATCCCACCAAGTAAGACCTTTTCAATTCCTTTCTTTTTCTTCGAGTCAGTCCTCACCATTTCTCGTCAAGAGTAGCTGACTAGGACTGTGTTTCAGGTTTCAATCTTATTTAAACTGTTCTGAGAAGCGGACATCTCCTTGGTAGAATCCACGGATATCGTTGATTCCGTAACGGAGCATAGCTACACGCTCTTGTCCAAGACCAAAGGCAAATCCAGAGTAGACCGTTGCATCAATTCCACTCATTTCGAGAACACGTGGGTGAACCATACCAGCACCCATGATTTCAATCCAACCAGTTTTCTTACATACGTTACATCCTTCACCACCACATTTGAAGCACGAAACATCCACCTCAACAGATGGTTCTGTGAATGGGAAGTAAGAGGGGCGCAAACGAATTTGACGCTCTTCGCCAAACATTTTTTGCACAATCAACTGAAGGGTTCCTTGAAGGTCTGCCATAGAAATGTTCTTCCCAACAACCAAACCTTCGATTTGGTGGAATTGGTGACTGTGGGTCGCATCGTCTGTGTCACGACGGAAGACACGCCCTGGTGAGATCATTTTCAAAGGGCCTTTAGAGAAATCATGAGCATCCATAGCACGCGCCTGCACAGGAGATGTATGAGTACGGAGCAAGATTTCTTCAGTGATATAGAATGTGTCCTGCATATCGCGGGCTGGATGATCTTTCGGAAGGTTCATACGTTCAAAGTTATAGTAGTCTTGCTCCACTTCAAAACCATCCACGACTTGGTAACCCATACCAATGAAAATATCTTCGATTTCTTCACTGGTTTGTGTCAAAACGTGGCGGTGACCCGTCGCAACAGGGCGACCTGGAAGTGTCACATCGATACTCTCGCTAGCCAGTTGAGCTGCGACTTTCTTTTCTTCCAATAGTTTAGCTGTTTCTTCAAAGGCTGCTGTCAAGACATCACGAGCTTCATTGACGTGTTTCCCGATAATCGGACGCATCTCAGCAGAGACATCTTTCATCCCTTTGAGGATTTCAGTAAGTGAACCCTTTTTCCCAAGGACAGAAACACGCAAATCTTGCATCTCTTTTTTATTTTCAGCAGTAATCTGCTTCAAGCTAGCCAGCGTTTCTTCACGAAGCGCTTTTAATTGTTCTTCAATAGTTGACATAATTCCTCCATCAGTCTCTCGTAGATAAAAAGAAAACCACATGCCAAAAACTCCACTCGGAGCGTTGACACGCGGTACCATCCGTTTTCATCTGACAAGTCAGACCTTCATTTCTAAATCCATGCGCAAGTGAATTCACCCAGCTTTCATATAGAGAGCTTGCAGTCACGGCTCTCCTCCCTGATATACTTCCCTTGAGTTACTAGTCTTGCAGATTTCTATTCAATTACTACATAAGTTTATCAGATTTTTAGTTAAAAAACAAGTTAGATTAGACTAATTTCAATATAAAACTCGTTCCTTTTTCTGTTGCTCCATTTTCCACAAATCCAAGCGACTCGAAACATCGCCTAGACGCATGATTGTAGGTGTAGATTTCCTTGACTCTCAATTCTTTCCATCCTTTTACTCGAGCCAATTCAATCAAAGTACTTAGAATCTTTTTTCCAAGTCCTCGATGTTGGTAAGCGGAATCCCCAATCACAATGGGGAGATTATCCTGAGATAGTGTAACATCCCCAATTGGAAACCATTCTCCCTTCTCCTTGACTTCAATCCAAAAAAGCTCTCCATGCTGATCCAAATAGGAATACATGGCTTCCAAAGTTTTTTGACTGTAAGGAAGCTTCACCCCATCTACGAGGTAAACCAAGTCCACATTCTGATACCAAGCAAAAGCTTCCTCACAATGATTGACCTTACAATAAGGAACCAGCCGTAGTGAATTATCTATTTGTAAAATCTGTTTCATCAGCTTTCCTTTTTAATAAGAGAGTTGCTGCTTGATTAAAACCATCACACCAGTTATACCATTTTGCTTCATACTCATCTTGAGCTAAGATATGATTTTTTAAATCCAGAACAGAGTAAATCTTTCTTTCCTCACAAGCTTGCGCATAGAGGTGATATAGTTCATCACCACCATCTCTATCCCACTCAGCAGAAATCGTATTCCAACCTGCCAATAAAGCCTGATAAGCCCTGTGATGCCCATCTGTAATCAACAAGCAATTTCCAAATGCAAGAATACTAATTGGATCAACATTGTTTAGTTCTACCGACTGATAAAGCATCTGAATATCTTGCAACTTCTTTTCTGATAAATATAGTTGAGTCGGATGAAGATCTGCTATATTGACTTTCATTTCTTTCTCCTCAAAGGAATTTGATACTCACTTCTGCTTGCCTTTAAATCGCCATTGGAAGCGAAGCGTATCGTAGAAGGGAAATTCGATAAACAAGACTCCCAAGCCCACACAGAGACTGGCAAGGACATCTGATGGATAATGAACTCCTAAATAGACCCTTGAGACCAGCACACTGACTAGGTAGAGCCCAAGGACGATTTGTACGATTTTTCTCCAGACTGGATTTTTCATCCGTTGACTGAGAATGACAATCAGAGATCCGACCATCAAGGTTACAGCCAGAGAATGGCCGCTTGGAAAGGAAAATCCCTTCTCCTCAACCAAGTGTATAATAGCTGGTCGTGGGCGCTGGTAGATATTTTTAAAGGTCACAATTAAAAGACCTGCCAAAGCCAGATTTCCCAGCATGAAGAAACTTTCTATCTTCCACCGCTTACAATAAAAAATAAAGGCTGTAATGACAACCCAAGTGATAATCACTGGAATATCAATCAGGCGTGTAATGGCTCGGAAAAGAATAGTCAAATAATCTGGCAAATCTCCTCGAATGGCAGTCTGAATGGGTTGGTCAAAATTGACCAACATTTCAGGATAAAATTTGACCATATAGCCAAGAATAACGAAAAGTAAAAGGGCAAAACTGCCCTTCATTAAAAATGTTTGTTTATCTTTCATAGTGTTTTAAGGTTGGTTTCAAGAGGATGTACAACAACCAGAATGAAACGGAAAAGATTACACCCTCAATCAAGTTAAAAGGTAATACCATGGTCATTAGGTAGTTGGAAAGTCCCAAAATTTTTCCAATATCAAAGTTAGCAAACTTAGCGTACAAAGGAACAGCGTAAACATAGTTGAGAACCAACATAGCCACGGTTAAACCAATAGTACCAGCTAGAGAGCCTAGTAGGAAACGAAGGGTTGTCCGTTCCTTTTTCCAAATCAAAGCAAATACGATGACAAAAACTCCCAAAGCTACGATATTCATTGGCAAACCAATGTAAGTATTCACTCCCTGGCTATTAAGAAGCAGTTTCAAGAGTGAGCGAAGCAAGAGAATTCCTAGAGCAGCAGGCAAATCCATGACCACCAGACCCACAAGGACTGGCAAGATACTAAATTCGATCTTGAGGAAGGACGCCGCTGGCAAAAGCGGAAAGTCAAAGTACATCAGCACAAATGAGATGGCTGATAAAATCGCAATGGTCGAAAGTCGACGTGTGTTTGTCATAACAGGTTCCTCCAATTTTCTATAAAATCAGAAGAAGTTAGAAAGGATTCCTCTATCTATTCTCACTTTTTATATCCCAAAAGTTCCCTCTCACTCTATTAAAAAAACAAAAACAAGCGGTTACATTCTAGCTATAAATCCATCAGAACAGACAAAGCTATTCTTTCGTCTTCTCCCATCCAGACTATACTGTCGGTTGTGGAATCTCACCACATCAGCTTGCGCTCGCGGACTTCTTTAAAGAGAAGGAAATAGAGATTTTTCTTTTAGACTAGGCGACAAGCTGTAGGCATAACTTCTGGTTAGGCAAAGCTTGTCAACAAAGTATAAAAGGAAAAGATCATTTCCTAGTTAAAGTCACCGCCGGTCGGGAATCACACCCTGCCCTGAAGACTCTTTTATCATAACAAAAAACGCTTGCAAGCGCAAGCATTTTGTTCATTTTCATTTTCATTTTTTATTTCAATTTATCCACTTCATAGGTGTGGACGAGCTCAAGACCTGCAAAGTTCTGCTGGCGAAGAGCCTCATAGACAATCATGCAGACGGTATTAGACACATTGAGACTGCGGACATGTTCATCATTCATAGGAATACGGAGAGCTTTCTCAGGATGTTCGCGCATAAAGTCCTCCGGCAAGCCCTTGTCTTCACGTCCAAATAGAAAATAATGGTCTTCATCAGTCGATAAATCCACCTCAGAATAGACTTTTTCCGCGAATTTAGAAATCAGATAGAGTTTGCCCTTCATCTGAGACATGAAATCCTCCAAACTCTCGTAAAAATAAATCTCTAGTTTATCCCAATAATCCAATCCAGCTCGCTTCATCTTGCGGTCATCAATAGGAAAGCCCATTGGCTTGATGATGTGGAGGGGAGAATTGGTCGCAGCGCAAGTACGCGCGATATTGCCTGTATTTTGTGGAATTTGTGGTTCAAATAATACAATGTGATTTGTCATGACTTGCTTCCTTTCACCATTGCAAAAAAATAGCCACACTGCCCGGAGTCAAGCTCAGCAAACAGCGTGGTTAAGGCATCGTTAACTTACCTCACAACAGGTTTGAAGTAAATCAGCGAAACTACTTTCTTAGTATAACACTTTCAGAATCATTGTCAATAGAAACGACTTGATTTTTTCAATTTTTTCAAGCTATTTCCAAGGGTTGCAAAATCTTCCGTGATTCTGCAAGATAAGTAGTAAACTAGCTACTAAAAACAAGGCTGCCAAGAACAAGGTAAGATAGTCTCCTTTTTTCAAAGCCTGATAACTATACCAAGTGCGTTTTTTCTCTTTCCCAAAGCGGCGAAGCTCCATGGCAGTCGCGATGGTATCAATGCGTTCTAACGAGCTAAAAATCAAGGGAGTGATAATGCGCAGATTGCCTTTGATTCGTTGCATAAGGGAAACTTTCTTGGATAATTCCATCCCACGCGCCTCCTGAGATATCTTGATAGTAAAGAATTCTTCCTGTAAATCTGGAATATAACGCAAGGTCAGGCTGACTGAATAGGCAATCTTGTAAGGCACACCAATTTGATTTAAACTGGAAGCAAACTGACTAGGGTGGGTTGTCATCAAAAAAATAATAGCCAGAGGAATGGTGCAAAGGTACTTAATGGCCAAATTTAGCAGGTATAGGGTATAGTTTTACCTTATAGCAAATTTCCTACTAAAAGCTCTTGTTATTAGCTAGTAGGTGCATTTTTTCTTGAAAAAAGGTATGATAGTTACATAATGAAGAAGTAGGTTTTATTATGAAAATTATCCTTGTCGGAGGGGGAAAAGTTGGTTTTGCCCTCTGTCGCTCCTTGGTTGCAGAAAAGCATGATGTTTTGCTGATTGAGCAAGACGAAGCTGTCCTCAATCATATTGTCAATCGCTTTGATATCATGGGTATCCTTGGTAACGGGGCCGATTTTACCATCCTTGAGCAAGCCAGTGTCCAGGATTGTGATATCTTTATCGCCCTGACTGAATACGATGAAGTCAACATGATTGCAGCCGTTCTAGCCAAAAAAATGGGAGCTAAAGAGACCATCGTTCGGGTGCGGAACCCTGAATATTCTAACTCTTATTTCAAGGAAAAGAATATTCTCGGTTTTTCTCTTATCGTTAATCCTGAGCTCTTGGCTGCCCGCGCTATCGCAAATATCATTGACTTTCCCAACGCCCTCTCTGTCGAACGTTTCTTTGGTGGACGGGTCAGCTTGATGGAATTCACTGTTAAATCCTCCAGCGGTCTTTGCCAAATGCCCATTTCTGATTTTCGGAAAAAATTCGGTAATGTCATTGTCTGCGCTATAGAGAGAGATCATCAAATTATCATTCCAAGCGGTGACATGACTGTACAGGATAAAGATAGAATCTTTGTCACTGGTAACCGTGTTGACATGATGCTCTTCCATAATTATTTCAAGTCTCGTGCCGTGAAGAGTCTTCTTATTGTTGGAGCTGGTAGAATTGCCTATTATCTACTAGGTATCCTCAAAGACAGTCGTATCGATACCAAGGTTATTGAAATCAATCCTGAAATCGCCAGCTTCTTTAGCGAAAAATTCCCAAATCTCTATATCGTTCAAGGAGATGGTACCGCAAAAGATATCCTGCTGGAAGAAAGTGCTCAAAACTATGATGCCGTTGCGACTCTAACAGGAGTCGATGAGGAAAATCTGATTACCTCTATGTTCCTTGACAGGGTAGGTGTACAAAAAAATATCACCAAGGTCAATCGTACCAGTCTCCTCGAGATTATCAATGCGCCTGATTTTTCAAGTATCATCACACCTAAAAGCATCGCTGTAGATACAATCATGCACTTTATTCGTGGTCGTGTTAATGCCCAGTATTCAGACCTTCAAGCCATGCACCATCTAGCCAATGGCCAAATCGAAACCCTGCAATTTCATATCAAGGAAGCTAATAAAATGACTGCCAAACCTCTTTCTCAATTAAAACTGAAAAAAGGGGTTCTTATAGCAGCCATCATTCGAAAGGGCAAGACTATTTTCCCTACTGGGGAGGATATGTTGGAAGTTGGAGACAAGCTCCTAGTAACAACTTTGTTGCCAAACATCACCAAGATTTATGACTTGATCGCGAGGTAAGAAATGAATAAAAGTATGATTCGTTACCTCCTTTCAAAATTACTTTTGATTGAAGCTGTTCTTCTTTTGGTTCCTGTAGCTGTTGCTATCTATTACCGTGAATCGAGCCAAGTCTTTACGGCCCTCTTTTCAACAATAGGGATTCTCGTATTACTAGGTGGTTCAGGAATTTTACAAAAGCCAAAAAATCAACGGATTTATGCTAAGGAGGGAATCTTGATTGTGGCCCTCTGTTGGATCCTTTGGTCCTTCTTTGGCGGTCTCCCCTTTGTCTTTGCTAGACAAATTCCCAGTGTTATCGATGCTTTTTTTGAAATCAGTTCTGGCTTTACAACTACTGGAGCAACTATTCTGAACGACGTTTCGGTCCTCAGCCGTTCCCTCCTCTTCTGGCGAAGTTTTACCCACTTGATTGGAGGGATGGGAGTGCTTGTTTTTGCACTTGCTATTATGGATAATGCCAAAAATAGTCACCTAGAAGTAATGAAGGCTGAGGTTCCTGGTCCTGTTTTCGGTAAGGTTGTATCCAAACTTAAAAACACTGCCCAGATTCTCTATCTCCTTTATCTAGCTCTCTTCTCCCTCTTTGTCATCATCTATTATCTGGCTGGCATGCCCCTATTTGATAGTTTTGTCATTGCTATGGGAACAGCGGGAACTGGGGGCTTTACCGTCTATAACGATGGAATTGCCCACTATGGTAGCTCACTGATTACCTATCTGGTTAGTATCGGAGTTCTGGTTTTTGGGGTAAATTTCAACCTTTATTACTACCTCATGCTCCGTCGTGTCAAGGCCTTCTTTGGTGACGAAGAACTTCGGGCTTACTTGGTCATCGTGCTGGTTTCGACAGGCTTGATTAGCCTCAATACCCTCTATCTCTACTCAGGATTTTCCAAGAGCTTTGAAATGGCCTTCTTCCAGGTTTCCAATATCATTACAACGACTGGTTTTGGTTACGGAGACATTACCAACTGGCCCCTCTTCTCCCAGTTTATCCTCCTCTTCCTCATGGGAATCGGTGGTTCTGCTGGTTCAACCGCAGGTGGACTCAAGGTTATTCGAGGCCTCATCCTTTCAAAAATTGCTAAAAATCAGATTTTGTCAATCCTATCGCCCCACCGTGTTTTGACCCTCCATGTTAATAAAACGGTGATTGACAAAGATACCCAGCATAAGATTCTCAAGTACTTTGTCATCTATTCTATGATTTTGCTATCCCTTATCTTTATTGTCAGCCTAGATAGCAATGATTTTCTGGTTGTGACCAGCGCTGTCTTTAGCTGTTTCAATAATATTGGGCCTATCCTAGGAACCACTTCTAGTTTCTCAATCTTTAGTCCTATCTCAAAAATTCTCCTCTCCTTTGCAATGATTGCAGGGCGCTTGGAGATATACCCAATCCTACTTCTCTTTATGAAGAGAACTTGGTCTAAGAGATAAAATACAACCACACCTTGTGTCTTACAAAGTGTGGTGTTTTTCTTTATCCCAGAACCAATTCATCACTGACTAGACTTTGGCCACTATTTTTCTGGAAGAGATGCATGAGATCTTCAACTGTCAGATGCTTTTTCTCCTCTCCCTTGACATCCACCACTATCTTGCCTTGATAGAGCATAATGAGACGATTACCATACTCAATCGCATGGTTCATATCATGGGTAATCATCAAAGTCGTCAACTGATGGTGTTCCACAATCTTTTGCGTCAAATCCATCACCATTTGACTAGTTTTTGGATCAAGGGCCGCAGTATGTTCATCCAAAAGCAAAAGTTTGGGTTTCACCAGAGCTGCCATGACTAGGGTCAAGGCCTGTCTTTGTCCTCCTGAGAGATATTGAGTATCTACTTTCAAGCGATTTTCAAGGCCAATATTCAGCTCTTTCAAGGCCTCTTGGAACTGGATTCTATCCTTCTCCTTCACTCCCCAACCAAGCCCTCTCTTCTGCCCGCGTCTCAAGGCAATAGCCATATTCTCCTCAATCGTCAAACGAGAAGCTGTTCCCATCTTAGGATCTTGAAAAACACGGGCGATATCCTTGGCTCTCTTTCTTACACTCAGATTTTTAATGGATTTACCTGCCAATAAAAGGTCCCCTTCATCCACCGATAGATTGCCAGCCAAGATATTCATCAAAGTGGATTTCCCTGCTCCATTTCCACCAATCACAGAGATAAAATCTCCCTCTTCAACTTCTAAATCTAATCCTTTGAGGACATGGTTCTCATTGACCGTCCCTGCTTCAAATGTTTTGTGAATATTTTCAAGTGTTAACAAACTTGCCATAACTTTCTCCTCCTATTCATTTCTCAATTTTAGACCACGAATCTTTAATCTCTTTTGCAATTCTGGCGCAAATAAAACTAAGGCTAACAAGATTGCATTAAAGAGACGAACCAGGTTTTGATCTAGATTTGGAATTTCATAGATATTTAAAATAATCAAACGGTAAACAATAGCACCGATTCCGATGGATAACAAGCGGCCTCCAATGGTCAAGTCGTGTATCAAAACTTCCGCAATAATGACTGCACTCAAACCAACAACGATAGTTCCTGTCCCAGAGGTTACGTCTGAAAATCCATCATTTTGGGCGAACAAGGAACCACATAGGGCAATCAAACCGTTTGAAATCATGTAACCAACAATCTTCATGGTGTCGACATTGACCCCATTGGCCTCACTCATCGGAATATTGTCCCCGGTCGAACGCAAGACCAAACCAATCTCCGTTTTCATCAAAAGTGTCAAGACCAAACAAACAAGTAAGAGACAGGCTAAGCTGAGTGAAAAAACAGCTTCTTCATTTGTCAGACCAAAGTTCGCTAATTCTTTAAAGACCGTTGCAGAATCTCCCAAGGAAAGATTGGGCACGCTACCCATGATTTTAATATTGATTGAATAAAGCCCTGTCAAGGTCACAATCCCTGTCAAGAGAGCAGGAATTTTCATCTTGGTGTGGAGCATTCCTGATACAAGACCTGCTACCATACCTGCCAGCAAAGCCAGTAAGGTCGCAATCCAAGGATTTGTACCTGCCTGTATCTGTGATACAACGACAGCTGCCCCCAGTGGAAAGGCACCTTCAGCAGTCATATCCGCAATATCCAAAATACGGAAAGTCAAGTAGACCCCAATCGCCATAATCGACCACAACAAACCTTCTGATAAACTAGATAACACAAAATTCATCTTAAACCTCCTTATTCCTTGCCTTCTAACTTACTAATATCAATTCCTAGTGCATCTGCCATTTCTTGATTGGTATGCAATTCCAGTTTTTCAGGCAACTCAACTGCTATATTTTCTGGCTTTTCACCTTTTAAGACACGAATCAACATGCGTGCTGTCTGACGCCCCAATTCTTCATAATTGGTTCCGTAGTTATACAAGCCACCAACAGCAATCATTTCTGTTGAACCACCAAATACTGGAACCTTGTGTTTAATAGAAACCTGCTTAACTGTTTCCATGGTTGATGAAATAATATTATCCGTTGGGACAAAAACCATATCCACCTCTGCCATCAAGCTCTCTGCAGCAGCCTTGACGTTGTTACTGTCCAAGATTGTTTTTTCAACAACGGTAAAGCCTTTTTCTTCCAGAAGTCGCTTAGCTTCATCCTTTTGGACAACTGAATTGGGCTCGCTCTGAGTATAGAGGATTCCAATCGTTTTAGCTTTTGGCAACACTTTCTTTATCAAATTGATTTGGGTTGAAATGGCATCTGATGACTGATCGCTTGTCCCAGTTACATTGCCCCCAGGATGTTCTCTTGACTCAACCAACTT
The DNA here is from genome assembly GCF_001808785.1 of Streptococcus sp. HMSC077D04. GTDB lineage: Bacteria > Bacillota > Bacilli > Lactobacillales > Streptococcaceae > Streptococcus > Streptococcus mitis_BX. The sequence goes on from NZ_KV794529.1 coordinate 48,560, forward strand.
GGCACTGACAGGATCTGTTACCGCTGAAAAGATAACAGGCGTCGTTTGTGTTGTATTGGCCAAGCTCTGAGCAGAAGGCGTTGCGATAGCTAGAACGACATCACTAGATTCTGCTAGTTTCTGGGAAATCGTTTTTAGATTTCGTTGTTCTCCCTGTGCATTTTGCAAATCAATCTCAATATTTTTCCCCTCAACATAGCCTTGCTTGGACAACTCATCCACAAACCCTTCTCTAGTAGCGTCCAAAGATTGATGAGTAATAAACTGCGAAATACCGATACGAAATACATCTTTTTTCTTATCTGCCTTCAACTGATGTAAACTAATCAGAGAGGTCAAGAGAATCCCCACTACCAAGAGGGGTGCTAGTAATTTTCGAACAACTTTCATAATGAAACTCCTTCTCAGAAAAGATAAAACAAAAAACCGCCTAGATACTATCTAAACGGATGCTTGAAATAATCTAACAAGTTATAACTTTGCTAGTCCATTTAGATATTCATCTATATGGACCACAATCAAAAATCTTAGCCACATAGATACAAACAAATTGCTTGAACTGTTTGCATCCATGGTGACATGTCTACAAACACTATCTAAAGTAGCTAAAGTAAAAGTTTTGATTCATCGTTACAGCTTGTTTCTTATTCATTTCTTTTTCTGCTTTCTTTTTTGATGTTTCCTATCTTACCACCTTTTTCATTAGCTGTCAAGAATATTTCAGAATTTTTTAAAATTTTTTGAAAATTCTTTCATAATTCTTTTAGGATAATTTCAAAGATTTGCCCATTAGACAAAATAGAACGATTTGAAGACTTTTATGGTATTTAGTTGTACTAGAGTCTTTTAAAAGTGTTTTGATAACTTGTATTTCTTCTTTGGTTGATTTCATATCACTATTATATAATGCATTTTGATTGTAGTGTAGTATTAAACTGACTCTTGGCAGTCGGACAAAAAATCGACAGTTATTTTATATTGTTTAAAACCAATAGTCAATACGACAATCTCTTTACTTTTCGGTTATCAACTCTGTAGATTGCTAACATATCCAAAATAAGCCAAGTATCCCGAGGATAGGCAGCAAAAATGAATTATTTATACTCTGGATACCACTTCAAATCACGAACTGCTTTGACCATATCTGTTTCCTTAGCGCGTGCAAGACCTTGCTCTTGTGCTTTTTTAGCGACTGCTTCTGCTACTTTAATAGAAACATCTGCTACATACTTGAATGGTGGCAAGACAGGAGCTCCTGGTTGGCCTGGATTGACAATACCACTCAATGAATGCGCCGCTGCTCCAATCATTTCATCAGTCAAAAGACTTGCTTCAGAAGCCAGCATACCTAGACCAAGACCTGGGTAAATCAGGGCATTATTTGCTTGACCAATCACATAGTCTACACCTTTATAAGAAACCGTATCAGCAGGAATTCCTGTTGCGACAAAAGCTTTGCCATCTGACCATTCAATCAAATCTTTGGCACTAGCTTCTGCCAATTTAGTTGGGTTTGACAAAGGGAAGATCATTGGATGTTCTGTGTTTTCACACATAGCTTCTACTATTTCTTTAGTGAAGGTATTAGGCTGAGTTGAAGTTCCTACAAGAATGGTTGGCTTCACAGTCTTCACTACTTCAAGCAGGTCAGTCAACTTATCTGCGTTACTAAAGTCAGCACGTTTCTTAGCAAATGGTTTTTGCTCTGGTGTCAAGTCATCCATGTCATCAAAGAGAAGACCTTGTTTATCAACCATAAAGAACCGTTTATAGGCTTCTTCTTCAGAAAGACCTTCACTTACCATTTCACGAAGAACACGAGAGGCAATTCCTGCACCCGCAGTACCACCACCATAGCAAAGATAAACTTGATCTATTAATTTTTCACCACTAATATCCAGCGAACCAAAGATACCACCCAAGGTAACGATTCCTGTACCTTGAATATCATCATTAAAGGTCGGAATTTGTTTCCGGTATTTTTCAAGAATATTGGCTGCATTCAAGCGGCCGAAGTCTTCCCAGTGAAGGTAGAGTTTAGGAAAGAGACGTTCTGCTGTTTGAACAAATTGGTCAATGAAGTCGTAGTAACGATCTCCGCGGACCCGTTCGTGACGATTTCCTAAGTAATTAGAATTGTTACGAAGTTCTTCACGGTTAGTCCCTGCATCAATGACTAAAGGAAGGACCATCGAAGGATCGATTCCAGCAGCACCTGTATAGACCATCAATTTCCCAACAGAAATATCGACACCATTTGTTCCCCAGTCGCCAATTCCAAGGATTCCTTCTGCATCTGTTACAACAATGAGACGAATCTCGCGACCCCCGGCAGCGTTTTTCAAAGTAGCTTCAATATTTTCAGGATGATTGATATCAAGATATCCCGCATATTGGGGATCTACAAAAAGATCACTATAGCCTTCAATCGTATCTGCAATGGTTGGATCATATACAATTGGATTGAATTCTTTCAAATGTTGAGAAAAGAGGTAATAGAAAAGAGTCCTGTTGGTATTAAAAATTTCCATTAGGAAAAGACGTTTTTCCAAATCATTGGCTTTTGTTTGCATTTGTGCATAAGTTTGCGCCGCTTGTTCTTCAATCGTTTGAACATACGGTGGCAGTAAACCAATAAGGCCTAGTTCCTTTCGCTCCTCTAAGGTAAAGGCAGTACCTTTATTGAGGAAAGGATTGTTTAAAATATCATGTGCAGTCATAGTGCAAGCTCCTTTTTACTTATATTATACCACATGAAACGAATTGTTCGTAAAACGTTGTTGTTTAAATAATACAATTGTATACGCATATGTTATAAATTTCTGAACTCATCAAACTCTCGATGATCTCTCTTTACTAAAAGTTTCGAGTAAAATAAACCAATCATACAAATTGACAATCCTCATTAAAATAAATATCATCTAGGTATGTTATGTAATACTTTGTATTTTTTAAGGTGTTTTTTGTCATATAAAACTTGTATTCTATTTATATGACAACTAAAAACTATTTACAACAATATATTTCCCAAAAAGTGAAATATTTTCGAACACAGAATAAAATGAGCCAGGAAGAACTTTCGGAACAAGCAGGACTCGGGCTTAAGTATATCAATCAACTTGAAAACCAAAATGTGAATCTGACCATTCACAGTCTTGAAAAAGTGATTGACGCCCTAGAAATGACCCCAGAGGAATTTTTCAATTTTGATAGCCTTGAATCAACCTCTGATAAGAGTGACAATCTTTCACTCAAAAGAATCAACATGAAGATTAAACAGCTCCCTATTGATAAACGAGAAAAAATGTTGGTCATTTTTGAGAGTATCTTAGATAATCTTTGAAATCCCTGACTCACTTACATTTTAACTGGTGAATACTCGTATAGTCAAATTGTAGGATACGGATAAAAATTATTTATCTGCTGTTTTCCACTTATTTTCCTTCTCCAACTAATGAAAGTGAACCCATATGAATTTAAAAGATCTACAATATTTTTATGACCTCTGCCAGCTTCAATCCTATACGGAAGTAGCAAAACAACATAAAGTCAGCCAACCATCTATTTCTTATGCTATCAAGCGCTTAGAGGAAGCCTTTAACTGCAAATTGATTCACCATGACCCCTCGCATCGTTCCTTCAAGCTAACTCCTCAAGGACAAATCCTTCTAAAGCATACAGAACTGATCTTACCTGAGGTCATTTCTACTCAAAAAGAAATTAACCGCTCCTTGGCACAATACTCTACTGTAGGATTCCCTCCTATTATCATTCAGTATCTCTTCGCTGCCTTAAACGAAAAAGATAAATTCGATTTTTTAAAAAAGATACGCCCTATCCGCGGTGGCTCCGTAGAGTTATTAAACCTTCTCCTTAAGGGAGACCTTAATGCAAGCCTACTCGGTTTAATTGAACCTCTCAATTATCCTTCAATAGAGACACACGAGCTATTTCATAAAGAACTGTATGTCGTTTTATCTAAGAACCATCCTTTTGCCACTGTTCCTTCCCTCGCTTTTGAAGAATTAGTAGATCAATCCTTTATACTCTTAGACGAACACTTTGTTCACCTGAAAGCTTTTGAAATACTTAATCAAAAGTATCAAAACAAGGCAGAAATATTCTTTAAGACGGATGATATTGTCATTCTTAAAGAACTTTTAAAGAAAGGGATTGGCCTTAGTTTACTGGCTGATATCGCACTTTCTGATGAAGATGATGATTTAATAAAAATCCCTCTTATACCGAAGGATAAGATAACTTTTACAGTTTATTACGCTTACCTTAAATCAGCTACACCGTCATCAGAAATAGAAGCCTTATTTAAACTCCTTAAATCATATGAATAGAAAAACTCTAACTATCAATGAACTGATAGCTAGAGTTTTTTACATTGTAGATATTATACTCAATGAAAATCAAAAAGCAAACTAGGAAGCTAGCCGCAGGCTGCTCAAAACACTGTTTTGAGGTTGCAGATAGAACTGACGAAGTCAGTCACATATATACGATAAGGCGACGCTGACGTGCTTTGAAGAGATTTTCGAAGAGTATTAGACTATAGTAGATTGAAGCTAGAGTAATACGCCGCGACTTCTATAACTTTTCTAGAAATTAATTTGACTTTCCTAATCAAGTTGTTAAGATTTTATTTCATCTCACTATAATTCAATGATTTTCTAAGAATTCTATTTCTCTCGAAAACTCTTTCAAAGTTTTTTCAAATCAGTCCAACAAAAAAGGTTTATAATTCCCATATCAATTTTTATGGAAATTATAAAACCATTATTAGTTTAACCCTTGTTGGTAACGCGCCAATTCGGCTTGGTTAGCCCAAACATAGTGACCTGGACGGATTTCTACCATAGATGGCTTATCAGTCTCATAGTCGTGTTGACTTGGGTCGTAAACTTTCAAGACCTTCTTACGTTCCAAGATTGGATCTGGGATTGGTACCGCTGAAAGCAAGGCTTGAGTATATGGGTGAATTGGATTGTTAAACAATTCTTCTGTTTCTGCAACCTCTACAATAACACCCTTGTAAATAACTGCGATACGATCTGAAATAAAGCGAACGACAGACAAGTCATGGGCGATGAAGAGATAGGTCAAACCAAGTTCTTTTTGGAATTTTTTGAGCAAGTTCAAGACTTGAGCACGCACAGAAACGTCCAAGGCTGAAATGGGCTCATCCGCAATAACAAAGTCTGGTTGCATGACCAAGGCACGGGCAATACCGATACGTTGACGTTGACCACCTGAGAATTCATGAGGGTAACGAGTCAAGTGCTCAGCAAGAAGCCCCACTTCACGGATAATATTTTTAACTTTCTCTTTACGTTCTTCTTCATCCTTGAACAGATGATGATTGTAAAGACCTTCAGAAATAATATAATCAACAGTCGCACGTTCATTCAAACTTGCGGCAGGATCTTGAAAAATCATCTGGATACGACGAATCAATTCTGCAGCTTGTTCACGCGATTTCTTACCATTAATCTTTTGACCATCAAAAATGATATCCCCATTACTTGTATCATTAAGACCGATGATGGCACGACCAATAGTTGTTTTCCCACTACCTGACTCACCTACAAGCGAGAAAGTTTCTCCCTTGTTGATAAAGAAGTTAGCATTTTTAACTGCGACAAACTTCTTACTTCCTTCACCGAAGGAAATTTCTAAATCTTTGATTTCTACTAATTTTTCAGACATTTCCTTCCTCCTAGTCAGCCAGATGGGCAAATCCCATTTTTTCACGAATCTTATCATGGAGATTTGCAATCACAGCTGGTTTTTCTACTTTTGGAGCATCCTCATGAAGTAGCCAAGTTTTAGCCCAATGTGTCTCTGATACTGAGAATTGAGGAGCTTTTTGTTCGAAGTCAATCTGCATTGCATAGTCAGAACGCAAGGCAAAGGCATCCCCTTTCAGGTCAGTATAAAGTGACGGAGGTGTTCCTGGGATTGAGTAAAGATCCCCTTTATCATCAGCAAGCTGAGGCAAGCTAGACAAGAGACTCCATGTATATGGATGGCGAGGGTCATAGAAGACTTCCTCAACAGTTCCATACTCAACGATTTCTCCTGCATACATAACCGCTACCTTATCTGCAATACTTGCCACCACACCAAGGTCGTGGGTGATAAAGATTGTTGTGAAATGGTACTCGTTTTGTAAAGATTTCAACAAATCAATAATCTGAGCTTGGATGGTCACATCCAAGGCAGTCGTTGGCTCATCACAAATCAAGACATCAGGTCGGCAGGCAAGAGCAATCGCAATAACGATACGTTGACGCATTCCTCCAGAATATTGGAATGGGTATTCATCAAAACGTCTATCTGCATCTGGAATCCCAACCTTATTCATGTAGTCAATGGCCAATTCTTTCGCTTCTTTAGCTGTTTTTCCTTGGTGTTTTACAATAACTTCTGTAATCTGACTACCAATTGTTTTAATTGGGTCCAAACTAGTCATTGGATCTTGGAAGATAGTCGCAATCTTAGCGCCACGAATTTGTTCCCAATCCTTGTGAGAAGATAAAGCTGTCAAATCTTGACCACGGTAGTCAATACTACCTTGGGCAATGCGACCGTTTTCTTCAAGCATACCTGTGAATGTCTTTGTCAAAACAGATTTCCCTGATCCTGACTCACCTACCAAGGCTAATACTTCTCCTTCAACTAGTTCAAGGGAAACGCCGCGAATGGCTGTCAATACTTTGTCACGAACGTCAAATTCCACGACAATATCGCGAGCAGTCAAAATTACATTTTTTTCTTTTGTCATTTCTACTCCTATCTATGTGTACGTGGATCACTAGCATCCGCTAAGTTTTGACCAACTACGAAAAGGGATAAGGATACCAAGACAAGAGTTGTCAATGGAATCCAGAACAAGTAAGCATTGGTTGTTACGTTTTGTGAATAATCCGAAATCAAACGACCCAAACTTGGCACGGTAATTGGTAATCCAAGACCGAAGAATGACAAGAAGGCTTCGTATGAGATAAAGCTTGGAAGCATTTGAGTCATGGTTGTCACAATAACAGATACCAATTGAGGCATGATATTTTTGGCAACAATCTTCAAGGTTGGTGTTCCCAGAGTACGTGACGCCAAGTTGTATTCCAAGTCACGATAACGCAAGATTTGCACACGGATCATGAAGGCAATCCCAATCCATGTCGTCACACTCATGGCAAAAATCAGATTCCAGAATCCAGCTCCGATTGAGTAAGTCAAGACAATGACAATCAAAAGAGATGGGATGTTTGAGATGACGTTATAAACTTCCATCATCACGCGGTCAACTGATTTTGAAATTCCCCAAATACCACCGACAAAAACACCGATAACCAAGTTAATTACTGTCGCAATCACAGAAATGAGGATAGAGTTACGAGCTCCGAACCAGACACCGTCAAAAAGAGATTTACCGTTACTGTCTGTACCGAACCAATGCTCAGCATTTGGCTTGATATAACGAGCACTAAAGTCGTTTACCTTGCTGACATCATTGAAATCAAACTTAGAAAACATTGGGTAGATGAAACTCATCAAAATGATAGCTACCAAGATTCCCAACATGACTACAGTTGATTTCTTCTTCATAAATTGTCTAAACACTGAACCCCAGTATGAATAAGCTGGCGCATCAATAGCTTCAGAGGCAAAATCGTCACGTTTTACAAACTGAAATTTTTCTTTATCGATTGTAGACATTATTTGCCTCCTTTCTCAGTCAATTTAATACGTGGGTCAATAATAGTCATCCAAATATCTCCCAAAAGAAGTGAGAAGATAGAAATACATGTAAAGATGAAGACAAGACCAACGACCATAGAGTTATTAGATGCTTTTACAGAGTCAATCAACATTTTACCCATACCTGGGAAGGCGAAGACTGTTTCAGTAAGGGTTGCACCACCAATAACCCCGATAACGGCACCAGGAATTCCTGAAACCAGCGGAACCATGGCATTTTTAAAGATGTGTTTGTTTGAAATTTCTTTTTCAGACAAACCTTTGGCACGAGCAAAACGAACAAAGTCCTGTGATTGCAAGTCAATCATGTAACGACGAATCCAAATAGCTGTACCAGGAGCACCCAACAAACCAAGAATCACTGCTGGTAAAACATACGAACGCCAATCTCCAGCACCCAAAATAGGGAATGAATCTGGAAGACCAATTGATGATCCAATCAAACGAACAATGTAAACCAAGGCAATGGTTGGAAGGGCCATCAAGAAGGTCAAAAACCCTGTTGAGAAGCTATCAATCCAAGTATTCTTGAAGCGAGCCATAGCTGAACCAAGTGGCACGGCAATCGCATAAGAAATCACCAAACCAATCAATCCAACGACTGCAGAGCTAGCAATCATAGAAGGATATTGGTAGTTGCTTTCAGTTGCAGTATATGGGTCATCTTTCCCATAGTTAGCTACTTCACGAGAATCAGCCTGACTAGGCGATTTGTAGGTTCTTGAGTAGATATTAACTGAAGATGTTTTCTTACCAGTTGGGAATTGCACTTCTGATGTCTTAGTTTGACCTTGTCCTTGTGTGATAACTTGAAGCACAGGAGTATTAGCATAAGTTGGATATGAATCACCCAAATTCAAGTTCACAAAGTTTTGGTGAACAAATGGGAACTGACTATTGAAGTACAAGAGGTACTTGTGTTTAGTCCCTGAACCTACCAGAGACCAGCCGATAGCGGGATCATTTTCAAAACGCAAATAACGCTCCAAATTTGGATTTTCTGGGTCCTGAATCTTGTTTGTGTGGTCGATATCAAGCAAGTTTGCATAGAATTTAAACACACGTTCAAAAATTGGAATTTCACGTGTAGCGTAGAATTGGCCACTTTCAGTAAATTCTCCCAGGGTCCAACCATGACCGATTTGTTTGATGTATTTTTCATAGATAGCCTTGTTGGTATCATTGGCTTCAACTGTTACAGAAGCATCCATCTGGCTAGCTTTTTCTTGCAACTCTTTGGTATCGTAGTACTCGATATAGCCCATACGCTCATAAACGGTATTCTCATAGTTATCACGTTTATCAGCAGTTGTAGCAATCTTGTTATAGTTGGTATCCTGTTTGAAAATCAATTTTCGAGGAACCATTGTATAGATAATCGTGTAAGTCAAGGTTGTTACTAAGAAGATAGAAACCAATGACCGCAAAACACGCATAAAAATATATTTTTTCATATCATTTCCTTTAAAAATCCCAAAAGAACCTTCTCCTCATGGAGAGAAAGTTCTATTGAAAATTATTTACTTCACATGACTTGCCAATTCTTTTTGAGCTTTCTCGTTTGACTCAGTCTTTTCTTTCAACCATTTTTCACGAGCTTTTTCATACTCTTCTTTGGTGATTGCTTTTTCACCAACTTCAGTGTACTTCAAGTATCCTGAATTTTCACCTTTAAGGCCGGCTACTGAATATGAAGAGCTAAATGGTAGAACTTTTGAAACATATGAAACGGCTGTTTCTTTTGGAGAAGCCATTACTGGAATTGTCAAAGCATTGTCAGTCAACCAAGCTTGTGCCACCGCGTATTTTTCATAACGTTTTTGAACATCTTGGTTTTCGCTGTTTGCGTCATCAAGTAATTTTCCATAGTCAGCTAAACCAAGTTTGCTTACTACTGATGCATCTGTGTTTTGGTCAATACCAAGGTAAAGACGAGTGCTTCCTCCCTTAAGGACGAATTGATCCAAGAAAGTAGAAGGATCTTGATAGTCAGGGTTCCATCCTAGCAAGGTATGGATATCCCAGTCTTGCTCTTTAGCTGTTGGAGCGCTAAATGAAATTGGTAAAGCTTCTGCTTGAGTCATTTGTTGTAAGTCTACAACAACATTATCTGAACCCAATACTTTTTCAATTGATTGTTTCAATGATTGAACACGGTTTACAACCGCTGTTGATTCTTGAATAACCAAGGCATCCAAGTGGATTGGGAACTCAACACCTTCAGCTTGTAGGCTTGATTTAGCTTTAGCAAAGACTTCTTTCGCTTTTTCTTCATTGTAAAGTCCATTTTGAGAATCTGCTAGAGACACGTTTGACCAAGTAGAAGAATTTGTCTTAGCCAAGCTATCTTGTACCAATTCACCAAATGTTTTCTTACCAACTTGAAGATTATAAGGTGCAAATGTATTACGGATAGCTACTGCAGCTCCATCAGTACCATTTGTTTGAGCTGAGTAAGAATTGCGATCGACAGCAAAGTTCAAGGCTTGACGGAATTCCTTGTTTAGCAATGCTTTCTGAGTAGATGTCTTTTGGGCATCACTTGTTTTGGCAGTGTGATTATACGTTGTACGGCCATAGTTCAAGCTGACAGTTGCAACACCCGCTCCTGGTTCATTAAAGTAAATGTTATCTTTAAAGTCAGCTGCATATTTTTCATATGTAGAACTTGTAGGGAAGATACGCGCCTTGCTATATTGACCATCAGCAAAACCTTTGGCAATCACATCTTGGTCCTTACCATCCCAGAAAGTGAACTTAACGTTCTCAATTTTTACATTTTCTTTGTCCCAGTAAGCATCATTTTTAGCCATCTCGATAGATGATTTTGGAGTTACAGATTTTAAGACAAATGGACCGTTATAAAGAATAGAGTTAGCATCTGTTGGGGCACCAAAACCTTCCCCTTTTGAAGTTAAGAATTCTTCATTAACCGGCATCAAAACACCACTAGTTGTCTTGTCATTCCAGAAAGTTTCTGGCTGGTTCAAGGTATATTCTAGTGTTTGATCATCAAGCGCTTTTACTCCAACGGTTGAAAAATCGCTTGTTTCACCCTTGATATAGGCTTCTAATCCCTTAATAGAAGAGCTAACGATTGAAAGTCCTTTTGATTTTCCATCTACGGCGTGTTTCAAACCAGTAACGAAGTCTTTAGCAGTTACAGGAGCGTATTCTTCTCCCTCTGCTGTCACCCATTTAGCATCCTTACGGATTTTATAGGTATAAGTCAAACCATCTTTTGAAACTGTCCATGATTCAGCAATAGAAGGAACCAGGTTACCATATTTATCATTAGCCAACAAACCATCTACAGCATTTGTTGTGACGAATGATGTTGAATCGATATTGCTGACGATATAATCCAAGGTTTCTGGATCTGTTTGATAAACATATTGGTAATCTTTTGCTAGTTTAGCATTATTTGAACTAGTGTTTGAACACGCAGCTAGAACTCCTGACGCTAATAAGGTAGCTCCCGCTACAGCAAGCACTTGACTTTTTTTCATTTATTTACTCCTCTTATAAATAAAGTATAGGTTATCATCAATTATATCATAGATTTCAAGAAAAGTAAACGAATTTTCAGAATATTTAGGCTTATTGATACAAAAAATCTGAAAAAGCTATTGACTGAAAATCATTTTCAAGGTATAATAATAAACGTTAAGGCGGTATAGCCAAGTGGTAAGGCACGGCTCTGCAAAAGCTTGATCGTCGGTTCAAATCCGTCTACCGCCTTCTATAACTTGATTTATCAGGTTTCATTTAAACAGAAAGCCCAATTTAAAGGGCTTTTTTTATTTTCTTCGGATAAATACATATAACTTACAAAAACTTTTGGGGTGAATTTGGGGCAGACTTCTTTTTAGGAGACAATCTTTTGATACTCAATGAAAATCAAAGAGCAAACTA
>NZ_KV794529.1:60344-87349 GCF_001808785.1 Streptococcus sp. HMSC077D04
GACGCGGTTTGAATTTGATTTTCGAAGAGTATGAAATCAACTGAAAAAAGCTTCGTCACGCCTGGTGACAAAAGCCTCTAGTTTACTCTGTTTCTTCTTCTATTTCAACTTCGGTAATTTGGACTTTTACCTTGGTAACACGTCCATTTTTTACTTTATCATTGGTTAGGATAAGCTGTTTGTTTTGGCTGACTAATTCATAACTGAGTTTCTCAGTCGTTGGAATGGTCCCAACTCCTGTCAAATAGTAACCAGCGATGGTATCAACGTCATCACTTTCCAGTTCAACATCAAAGTAGTCATTAAAATCATTGAGATTCATGGTACCTTGAACAATATAAGTATCTTCTCCAATTTTATGAACTTCGATTTCAGCCTTATCTGTTTCGTCATCGATTTCCCCAACGATTTCCTCTAAGAGGTCTTCCAGGGTCACCAAACCAGCCATCCCACCGTATTCATCCAGCAAGATTGCCATTTGTCTTTGGGTATTGCGCAGTTCTTTTAACAAGTCATCCACAAAAATAGTTTCAGGAACAAAAAGTGGATCTTGTAAGATTTTCTTCCAAACAATATTGTCAAAACCGTCCACAAAGCCCGCATTAAGGAGACTCTTGGTGTGAATGATCCCAATCACGTTATCCTTATCCCCATCATAGACAGGGATACGAGAATAATTTTGTTTTAAAATACTTTGGATGATGGTTTGACTATCATCCTGAATATCGACCATAAAGGCATCTGTTCGAGGAACCATAACTTCTCTGGCCATTAATTCGTCCAGTGAAAAAATCCCTTGTAACATTTCAATTTCGTCAGCATCTAGTGTTTCTTCACTATTTGTCAGCATGTACTCAATTTCATCACGGGTCATTTTTTCGTCAGCATCGTCAAAGGTCATAGGAGTCAAGCGACTCAAAAGATTGGTAGATGCAGATAAGAGCCAAACAAAGGGACTAACTAGTTTCCCCAATCCAATAATAACTGGCGCTGTACGAATCGCTAAGGCAACCTTTAGATTAAGAGCGATTCTCTTAGGATACAATTCCCCAAAAACGATGGAAATATAAGTCAAAAATGCTAAAGACAGAAAACTGGCAACGGCATAAGATGTTTCACCATTTCCAAGCCAAGATGCAATTTCTCGTCCCAGAGTGTCTGCCAAACTCGCCCCTGATAAGATCGTAATCAGGGTAATCCCTACTTGAATGGTTGATAAAAAGTGGTTAGGATTTTCTAGTACCTTCAACAGACGGATATAGCGTCTATCTCCTTCTTCTGCCTTTTGTTCAACCCGCGCACGGTTAAGTGAAACCATGGCCATTTCTGTGGCTGAGAAAAAGGCATTTAATACCGTCAAGATAAACAATAAAACAAATTGTAGCAACAAATTCTGACTACTTGGGTCTTCCATAGTTCTTCTCCTAAAATAGTATCTTATCCTTTATTATATCACAAAATATAGTCCAGTACATATTATTTTTTCTCAATGTCTATTCTAGCCCTACTTAAATGGTCCAAAAAAACTCCTACATCCACAAGTGACATAGGAGTTGATCTTATCTTTTACTGAGTTACCGTTACTTCTCCAGTCCGGTAATCCAGTTGAAGTCCCTTTTGAACATTGGGAACTAGAACATTGAATTCCAATTCTCCATCTGAAGACTTGGCTTCAATCTGTGAAGCTGAAGGAACTAAATCCTCATTTGTAGCGTAATAAAGGGTTACACGGTAACGGACACGCTTGTTTTGGTCCAAGGCTTTACGCACCATGCTTTCATAGTAGTTTTGACCAGTCGAATCCTCAGCTTGCGCCTGATTTGCCCAAGCTGTCTGGACAGCAATGTTTTTAGGATTGCTTGTTGAGGCATCAAAACCATCCAAGCCACCGATTAAGGCATAGCCTAACAAGTGACCTCTATCGACCGCATGGGTATAAGAACCCTTAAGATTCTTAACCTGATGCCAGCCTGGAGGAGTCCATGAAGTCGAACCATTCCCCGTTTCTTCACGATTCTTGTACTGGCGAGTTGCCTTAGACAAGAGAGCATTGGCTACAGTTGGCACAGTTTCCTTTCCCACTGTCTTTGTTTTATTATCAGCGTAGGGTTTACTTGAAACCTTGGCATCTAGATTTGTTTTATTACCATTGACGATAAAAGCACCTGAGCCATTCCACTCAAGACTCCCTTTTATTTGGCTTCTGACTGCATCTGTTAAGACACTTTCTGCCAATTCTTGACTTGGAGCTTCAGGCGCTTGTTTTTTCTGACTAAGCTTGGTTTTGGGACCATTAGCTGTCGTCTGCATCTGCTTGATATAATAACTCCCTGCAGACAAAAGCAATAACACTAACAGTCCAATCAGGGTCTGTCTTGTTTTTTTGTTCATATTTCTCCTTATCTCTAGAAAAAGGCTGGTCTACCAGCCTAATTTCCTGTAAATTTATGAATCAATTCCTGCCATTTTGCTGGAGACAGGATAGCCCATGGATCTTGACCCTTGCCCAAGATTCCATAACCTACCATTAAACCAATTCCTAGGGCTAGAAGGCCTAAAACCAGTACCAGAATGACTAAAAGCAAACGCTTGGCTACGTAGCCTGATTTCTTATTCATCTTCATCACTTGCCTCAATCCGCTGAATCTTAGCACCCAGCTGCGCTAACTTCTCATGAAAACGGTAGTAGCCTCTATCCAAGTGGACTAATTTACCAACTACGGTTTCTCCTTGTGCTACCAAACCTGTCAAAATCAAGGCTGCACTGGCACGAAGGTCAGTTGAAAGAACTTCTGCTCCCTGCAAAGGCTGTCCACCAACAATACGTGCTGTATCACGGATAATTTCAGAGTGCAAGCCCATACGGCGCATTTCTTCTAGGTGTTGGAAACGATTTTCAAAAACTGTCTCCACCATAGTTGATTCGCCTTTTGCGACAGTCATCAAGGCTGTAAATTGAGCCTGCATATCTGTTGGAAATCCTGGGTGGGGCAAGGTTTTCACATGGACAGCTTTTAGATTTTCTAGTTGAGAGCGAACTCGAATTCCTTCAGTCTCCTCCGTCACTTCCACTCCCATTTCAAGCAATTTGGCAATCAAGGGACGGTTGTGCTCCCAAACAGCATCTTTAATCAGGACATCACCACCAGTCATGGCAGCAGCCACCATAAAGGTTCCAGCTTCAATACGGTCTTGGACCACATTGTGAGTCGTACCATAAAGTTTCTCCACACCGGTAATGGTAATGGTCTCTGTACCAGCACCTTTTACTTTAGCTCCCATTTCATTTAAGAGAATGGCTAGGTCCACAATCTCAGGCTCACGCGCAGCATTTTCAATCACTGTAACCCCATCAGCCAGCGTCGCTGCCATCATCAAGTTCTGAGTAGCACCAACACTTGGGAAGTCCATGTAGATATGAGCTCCATGTAAGCGATCAGCCTTGGCTTCGATATAACCAGCTGTCTGACTAATCTTAGCCCCCATAGCTTCTAGACCTTTCAAATGCAGATCAATAGGGCGGCTACCAATCGTACAACCACCTGGCATGGATACCTTGGCATGACCTACACGGGCAAGAATTGGTCCCAAGACAACGATAGATGCACGCATCTTGCTGACATACTTGTAAGGAGCTTCCTCAGTGATATCGCCAGTCGCGTCCACCTCAACAAGATGAGCTTCTTCATTAAAATCCACCTTGGCATTCAAACCACGAACCACCTGATTCATAGTGAAAACATCTGACAGGATAGGAACATTCTGCAAAACAGTCTTTCCTTCACTTGCTAGAATTGTCGCTGCCAACAAGGGTAAGACTGCATTCTTTGCTCCTTCGATCGTAACACTTCCTACCAGACGATTATCGCCACCTTGAACCACAATTTTTTCCATACTTATTTCCTTTACTCTTGATTTTATAATAATCCTCTAAACGCTTCTTGCCACAACTGATATAGGCTGATAAAGAAAGAACTCATGATGTAGCCCATTACAATGCTAAAAAAGGCTACTAGTAAACGAACTTTTCCTGTATTCTCAGCTGTCACTTTTAAAACCTTTTCCCATCTAACAAGATTCTTTAAAAGGTAAAAACTCACATAAATAAAGAGCATGTGACTGCTTAGAGTGAATAATAATTGAACCATTTGACTATTATACCATCTTCTCTGTTTGTGCGCTAGTTTGGAAACTTAACTTAAAACTAGGGATTGTTTTTCAAGTAATCAATTGCATCTTGTAGGGTTTTAACTGGCACGATTTTCATATCTGTCTTGATTGTTTTAGCTGCTTCTAGGGCTGTTTGGTAGTTGTTTTTCGCATCAGGATGTGCTTTTTGTTCTTCTTCGCTAACAGGGTTATCTGGAGCAAAGAAAATAGCAGCACCTTCTCTAGCCGAAGCTACAACTTTCTTATCAATACCTCCAATGTCCCCCACATTCCCATCGCGGTCAATAGTTCCTGTACCGGCAACAATGCGGCCATTACGAAGGCCTGGGTCAGCTATTTGAGTATAGATAGCCAGACTAAACATAAGACCTGCACTTGGACCGCCGATACCAGCTGTTGAAAAGCGAATTGGGATATCACTGGTCACTTCCGTACGGTCAATCAAGCCGATTCCAATTCCATTTTTGCCATTTTCTAGCGTAATGATTTTTCCTTCTGCAGACTTGGTTTGCCCATCTTCTTCATAGGTGACCTTGACAGAATCTCCTAATTTTTGAGAATTGACGTAATCAATCAAGTCTTTGGAACTGTCGAAGGTCTGATCATTGACTGCTGTGACCGTATCAGAGATGTTGAGAATCCCTTTAAAGGTCGAATTATCCGTCACATTCAAGACATAAACCCCGAGATATTTAAGTTCAATATCCTTACCAGCTGTTTTTAACCCTTGATATTTGGCCATATTTTGCGATGTTTGCATGTAGAATTGATTGATCCGCATAAATTCCACATCGGAAGAGCCACCTGTAGTCTCTTGGGCACTACGAATATCTGTAAAAGGCGTCAACCACGCATAAATCATATGGGCTAAAGTGGCATGTTGGACACCAACCGTAACGAATTGATAGGCACCAGCTTCCTTATCTTCTGTGTCATTTACTTTAAGGACTTGGCGAATATCTTCCGAACCACCTGGAACTTCTATATAGTAGGGCAAGGGCACTACAAATGCCAAGAAAGTCACAATCAAGGCCGCAATGACATATAAGGGCCATCTAATCTTTTTTTTCATTTTTTATTTCCTCCAAAATACTCTCGGGAACATAGCAGGTAATATCCTGACCAAACTTCAAAAGCTCTCTAACACCTGATGAACTGATATAGAGATGTTCAGGTCGGCTATGTAAATAAATGGTCTCTATATTAGAAGACAGCTGATGGTTGTAGTAATCAAAACTGGCTTCATATTGCAAATCCGACGCATTCCTCAAACCACGCACTAGACAAGTAGCCCCCAGTCTTTTTGCGACATCAACCACCAATTCATCATGTGAAAACACGACTTCAACATTTCCCAAATGTTTCAAAGCATCTTCTAACCCCCGTTTACGATTTTCGATAGGGAGAAATCCTTGTTTGTGAGGATTAAAAAAAATACCTACGTAGAGCTTATCAAAGAGTTTGCTCGCCCGTTCAATGATATCCAGATGCCCATTTGTCATCGGATCAAATGAGCCTGTGAATAAGCCAATCTTATCTGACATAGACTGTCACCTTACTAATTCCATAAATCTTTTCCTTCCAGATGCCCAGGCAGGCAATTTCTTCTGGAAGTTCGACGGCCTTATCCGTCTCACACACGACCATGACATCTTCAGAAAAAAGCTCTTTCTCAGCCATTTTTTCAATATCTGCTACGATTTGTTCCTTGGCATAAGGAGGGTCTAAGAAAATGAGGTCAAATTCCCCAGATACCTGTTCCAATGCCCTTTCTGCATCCATCTTGAGGAGTTGAAATTTCCCAACTTCCTTGGTCATCTGAATATTTTCAGCCACGATAGCCTGAGCCTTACGGTCTCGCTCCACCAAAACAGCACTGGACATGCCACGCGATACTGCCTCGATAGATAAAGCACCACTACCTGCATAAAGGTCCAAGACTCGTCCACCTTCAAAGTAGGGACCAATCATGTTAAAAATGGCTCCCCTAACCTTATCTGAAGTAGGTCTTGTCGTCTTGCCTTCTAGTGTCTTGAGGGGGCGTCCCCCATAGATTCCTGATACGATCTTCATACCGTTTATTATACCAAATTATGAGCGAAAAGAGAAAGAAAACCGAACCTTGCGGTTCGATTCTCTACAAAATATTTTCGTAAGTATCGCGGACTTCTTGAGGCCAAACACTTGTTTGCACTTCTCCGATGTGTTTCTTGCGAAGTAGGAACATGGCCATCCGAGATTGTCCAATTCCTCCACCGATTGTCAATGGGAATAAGCCGTTCAACAAAGCCTTGTGCCATTCCAATTCTAAACGGTCTTCATCACCTGTGATGGCAACCTGACGGCGAAGAGTTTCTTCATCTACACGGATTCCCATAGAAGACAACTCAAAGGCTCCACCTAAAGACTCATTCCAAACAAGAATATCACCATTTAGACCCTTATAGCCATTTTCAGACTCACTTGTCCAGTCATCGTAGTCTGGTGCACGTCCATCGTGCGGTTTACCGTCTGGTAATTCACCACCGATACCGATCAAGAAGACTGCTCCAAATTCTTTACAAATAGCATTTTCACGCTCTTTTGGTGTCAAGTCTGGGTAGCGTTCTACCAACTCTTCTGTGTGGATAAAGGTGATTTGTTTTGGCAAGACAGACTCAATATCATAGCGGGCTTCAACAGC
Source organism: Streptococcus sp. HMSC077D04 (assembly GCF_001808785.1). Taxonomy (GTDB): domain Bacteria; phylum Bacillota; class Bacilli; order Lactobacillales; family Streptococcaceae; genus Streptococcus; species Streptococcus mitis_BX. The sequence goes on from NZ_KV794529.1 coordinate 67,198, forward strand.
TAGCTCAGTCAGGCGAATAGCCTTATAAATCTTCTCAACTGTTTCTTTTAGGTAGGCAATGTTACGTTGTCCATTTGGGATAACCTTCTCCCAGTCCCACTGGTCAACATAAACAGAGTGGGTCGCATCAAGCGAATCTTCGTCTGGACGAAGGGCCTTCATGTGGACGAAAAGACCTTCACCTTCACCGAAACCAAAACGAGCCAAAGTGTGGCGTTTCCATTTGGCAAGGGAGTGCACCACTTCATAAGTAGCATCAGGGATTTGGAGAACCTTGACCGATACGGCATTCTCCACACCTGATAAGTTGTCCTGCATCCCGTCGCCGACCCTACTCAAGATAGGACCTTGAACTTCGACAACTTCTAACTTATCTTTCAAATACTGGGTAAAAGTGTTTTTGACAAAGGAAATTTCTTCTTGTTGATGGATAAAACTTTTCTTCATAAACTACTCCTCAAAAAATTAATTAAAAGCATTATACACCTATTTCCAAGAAAAGAAAAGACCAAATATAAAAAAATCAGTGCTCCTTCGAACACTGATGTTAGGGACCTTTAGTCATTGCGACCGAAGATACGTAGAATACTTAGGAAAAGATTGATAAAATCAAGATAGATACTGAGAGCCATTGACACAACCCAACCTGTCTCTACACGACCTTGTGATTGCTCATATGCATAGCGAATTCTTTGGTTGTCCCAAGCAATCAGCCCAGAGAAGACCAAGACCATGGCTACGCTAATCATATAATCAAAGAAACCGCTAGCCAAGAAAATATTGACTACCATAGCAATCAACAAACCGATAAGAGCCGCCATCATAGCCCGACCAAGGCCACTCAAATCTTTCTTGGTGAACATACCGACTGCCGCCATGACAAAGAAGAGAAGGGCGCTTGATACAAAGGCAGATAAAACTGTACCTGGAGTATAGAAGGCCACCACAAAACTGAGGGTAAAGCCGTTTAATACTGAGTAAAGTAAAAATACTGGAAGAGCCGCTGGACTATTCTTCGAAGCCATACTGCTGGCAACAAAGACCAGAGCTAGCTCTGCAAAAGTAGCAATGGTCAACCAGAGGCGTCCCTGCATCAAAAAGTAAACCAACTGAGACTGAAAGACGGTCAACATAAGACCTGATACTAAAGCGGATAGTCCGATCCCCAGACCAACAAAGGCATAAACCTTAGCATAAAATTGATTGAGACCTGCGCGGTCGTGAATAATAGTGTGATTCATCTTTTCTCCTTTTCTATGAACATCTTTCCTTGATTATAACAAAGAAAGTTAAAATTAGCTTAAATGGAAAATTAAAATACCAGCTGCAACGGCAACATTGAGACTCTCCGCCTGCCCCTTCATACTAATGTGGACCAACTGGTCTGCACTTTCAGCCATAAGGGGACTAATTCCTTGCCCCTCATTTCCCATGACTAGTACAAAATTTTCTATAGGAGGCAGTTCTCTGTAATCAACAGAATCTTTAGATAAGGTTGTTGCTAGCACTGGGATAGCTGCCTCTTTAGCTCCCTCGAGAAGCCTTTGACTAGACATCCGATAAATAGGTAAATGGAAATGACTACCTTGCATGGAACGTAGGGTTTTGAGACTGTAGATATCTGCCGACTTTTCTGAAACAATCACTCCAGTAAAACCTGCTGCATCCGCAGTCCGAATGATCGTTCCCACATTACCAGGATCTTGTACATCTTCCAAAAACAAGAACTTGCCCTGACTAAAGTCAGCTTGCCCTACTTCTTCTTTTTGAACCACCGCAACAATTCCCTGTGGAGTCTGAGAATCTGCCAAATCTAGCAAAATATCCTCTGACACCCAGACAGTTTGCGGAAAAATAGCTAACTGATCTCGGTAACTTTCTAGGGCAAAGATTTTCTCAATAGTCACTCCAGCTTGAACAGCTTCTTCAAACAAGTGCCAGCCTTCAATCAAATAAGCAGACTTGCGGTATTTTTTTTGGTGTAATTTCTTGGCATTTTTTACCACAGAATTAGCTTTTGAGGTTATAATAGTCATAGAAATATTATAACACAATCAAAGGGGTTTTGTATGCAAAAGGTTAGGATGATCGCCCAAGGTAGGGTACAGGGAGTCGGCTTTCGTTGGGGTGTTTACAGCTTGGCGCTTGAAATTGGTGGCATCACAGGTCGGGTATGGAATAACGACGATGGCACAGTGGAAATCTTAGCCCAAGCAGACTCCTCTGCCACTATGGCAAAATTTATCCAAGAAATCCGAAAAGGTCCGACACCTTTTTCAAAAGTTACCTATCTAGATGTACAAATGAGCAACTTTTCATCCTATTCGGACTTCAAAGTCGCAAATTAGGTCTCTAGAACTATTGTATATTTTACAAAAAAACAGTAGAATAGAAAGGTATAATTTTTAAAGAAGGAATGAAAACATTGAAATCTATTAAACGTTTTGCCCTCTCTGCTATGGGAGTGGCTATGCTACTCGTCTTGACAGGCTGTGTCCAAGTAGACAAAGCAACAGGTAAGCCAATTGGTCCCGTTTGGGATTTCTTGGGTGCTCCGATGGGAGAAGCTATCAAGTACTTCGCTACTGATAAAGGTCTAGGCTTCGGGGTCGCTATCATTATCGTAACCATTATCGTGCGCTTGATTATCTTGCCACTTGGTATCTACCAATCATGGAAAGCAACTCTGCACTCTGAAAAGATGAACGCCCTCAAGCACGTCCTTGAGCCACACCAAACGCGTCTCAAAGAAGCAACGACTCAAGAAGAAAAACTCGAAGCCCAACAAGCTCTCTTTGCCGCTCAAAAAGAGCACGGCATCAGCATGTTTGGTGGTGTAGGATGCTTCCCTATCCTCCTTCAAATGCCTTTCTTCTCAGCTATCTACTTTGCTGCCCAACATACTGAAGGGGTTGCTCAAGCAAGCTACCTAGGCATTCCTCTAGGTTCTCCAAGTATGATTTTGGTTGCCTGCGCAGGTGTCCTTTACTATCTTCAATCGCTCCTTTCACTTCACGGAGTAGAAGACGAAACGCAAAGAGAACAAATCAAGAAAATGGCTTACGTGAGCCCAATCACGATTGTTGTCTTCTCCCTCATTTCACCAGCCAGTGTCACACTTTACTGGGTTGTCGGTGGTTTCATGATGATTCTCCAACAGTTTATCGTCAACTATATCGTTCGTCCAAAACTTCGCAAAAAAGTCCGTGAAGAACTAGCCAAGAACCCACCAAAAGCACGTGCTTTCTCTACACCAAGTGGACGAAAAGACGTTCCCCCTGAACAACCAACTGCTATCACAAGCAAGAAAAAACACAAAAATCGCAACGCTGGAAAACAACGTTCGAGATAAAGCTACGTAAATTATCCAATAATTAAAAAACGAATGAATGATAAATAGTTTTCATCAACTAGATATCATCATTCGTTTTTATTATCTACCGTTACATCTTATACTAGTCGAAAAAGTTAAATAGTTTAAAAGCTCACATATAAAAACTATTCAATCATAAATTAACAAGTAAATCACTATGATTTAATACAATTCACAGTTATTAAAACTTCTGCTCCCTCGTCTCTATTTCTAAGCTCAACTCGGCCTTTGTGTAGTTTTGCAACTCTACATACAAAACTTAGTCCAATACCATAATGTTGCTCTTTATACGATCTAGCTTTATCCATACGATAAAAGAGCTTTCCAAAATTAGTTAAAACTTCCTCTGGAAATTCCGAACCATTATTCCATATACCTATTTTCAATTCCTTCCCCTCTTGCTCTACTCTAATTTTAATTTTAGGATTCTGTTTATCAGCGTATTCCAAAGCATTTGTTAAAATATTTTGTATGGCACGAATCAGAAGAGATTGATTTATATAATAGTTTTCAGTTCCTTTCACATTTTGTTCAAAAGAAAACTTCATCTGATTTTTTATCAAAAAAGAGACTTCTTTCTCTAATTCATTGATAAAATCTGAAGAGGAATACTCCGTCCAACCTGTCTCATCATCATAATAGGTTTTAGAATAGTGAATCAATTGATTGAAATAATCTAGTAACTGTTGACTAGCTCTTTCTATATCTGCTAAGCATTCTTGAGATTGGTCGTTTTCAGTTATCGTCTGCAAAAATTCCACATTTCCCCTAATAATGGTTAAGGGAGTTTTTAAATCATGAGAAGCTGCTGAAACCTGAAACATCAAATCTTCCTTCTGCTGTTTCTCATTAACTATTAATTGTCGAATTCTATCTTGCATCACAATAATCCGATTTCCTGTCTCGCGAAATTCTTTAACCGTTAAACTTTCTGTACATTCCTTCTTCAACCACATACTATTTTCATAAATCAAAGTCATTTCATAACTCAGTTTTTTCAACAATTTTCCAATGTGATAACTTATTAGAACAATCAATAAAACACAAATATATATCCATGATGACACATTAAAAAAGATTGATAGAACACCACTATTGTTTAAAGTTTTCCCATCTTCATTTATTTGTATAGATACTGAAGCTAAGGGAATAAGATAGGCCATTAGTAAGCCAAGACTAAACTGCCAAATAATTCTCCAACAGGTTTCTCGAATTAATTGTCTAAAACTTTTGATTCTACCCATTGATATCCTCCACCGTATAAGGTTTTAATTGGATTTAATTGATAAGGTTTCAACTTTTGACGAATTTGATAAATGTACTCTGAAACCGAACGTAAGAGCGCTTCTGAACTTTGTGGATATAGATAATTATAAATTTCCTCAATAGAATATATTTTACTTGGGTTGCTTGCCAAAAGATTCACTATGTCAAATTCCCTCCTTGTCAGAGCAATCTTATCATCGTTTACAAATAGTTCCTTACTATCCGTATATAGTATAAGCTTCCCAATCTTTATTTGATGAACATTTCCTTTAATCCGTTCTTCACGACGTAAGTGCATTTTAACACGTGCTAACAATTCTTGCATACTAAAGGGCTTCATAATATAATCATCAGCACCTGCATTAATTCCAGCTACTAAATCTTCATCCATATCCTTAGCAGTTATAAAACAGATAGGAACAGTTATCTGTTCGCGAATCATCTGACAGATCTCTAAACCACTAACAGGCATCATAATATCTAATAGAATCAAGTCAAAGCCTGTAAAATCACAAAGATCAATCTCTTCTATCTTATTTCGTATGACTACTTCATATTTTTCATATTCTAGTACTTTTTTTATTAGGCGAAGAATAGCGAGATCATCATCTACCACCAAAATTTTATAAGCCATAACTCACCCTCCTAACTATATTATAGCACTAACCAAGAAAAAGACAGGACATCCCCTGTCTTTAGCGTACATTTCTTCCTATAAGTATCAATGTAGCAAATAGAAAAACAATTAATAACCAAACTATTTGTATCCCTAAGCCTTGCCACACTGGATAATAAAGCGACAAGGGATGGGTATAAAAACAATTCATACTAGCTAGTAATGGTAAATTTCTAAAAAAAGAACTGAATTGTAGTAACATTTGTCCCAACCCCAATAAAAGGGATAAACTGATTCCCAAAATTAAGATAAAAGACTGGGAAATAAATACAAAAATACCACTTAAAAGAGAGAAGGTTAGAATAGAAATACATGCTGGAAATAGGATTGTCAGAACATGTTTAATATTACTCAAAAGATTGATATTGTAGTATCCTTGGGCGATTAGTATACATAATGATATTACAGCGACCAATAATACAATTTCCACACATAATACAATAGCTAGTTTACAGATTATAAATTTCAAACGATTTGGACATGTAAGAAAACTGGTACGAAGGCTAGAACCTGTAAATTCCTGACCTATAAATAGAACCGCTAGACTAACGAAACCTGCCTGTCCTAAATAGAGACTTTGCAGTAGCTGTTCCAAAACAAACTGTAGAGTCAACTGGTCTGGCTTACTATTTAAAAAAACAACCATCGCCGGAATACACAGTAATAGAGCACCTATAATCAACCAGTGCCAAGGATTCATAATAAACTTGAGATACTCACTTTTAAGTTGTTCTTTCAACTTATTCACCTCCTCCAATATCTGACTTGAGTAAGCGGTAAATTGCTAAAGCCAAGAATGAGAAGTTCCAACAAAGTAAAAATAAAATATGTTGTAAACTATTATGTTCTAAAATTTGAGGAGATGTAGCAATCAATCCTTGCCCCAATGCAACTGGAAGAAATTTTGCAGCCGATATATAGTTTGCTAAGAATGTTCCTAAATTGTAGACTTGAGGAAGCAAAAATAATAGAGGAACAATGGCTGTTTTAAATGTCAAAGCCATAATATAGGCCAGCAGTCCCAACAAAGTCCAAGCTATACTGGCTAAAAATATATAGAACCAAACTGTTCCATTTAGTAAAAAAAGCAATAAGCCATCTTGTCCTAAAACATAATGTGTCATGTTAATTGTCAAGAATATTGATAGAAAGGAAATGATAAAAGAAAATATAAGCCAAACTAATGTTTTTGAAACTAGGAAAGTACTTCGATTTGTAACAGAGAGGAGGCTTGTACGAATAGCCAAGCCTTTGTATTCCTCGGCTCCGTAAATTGAGCCTAGGATAATCATAATAAAAACACCAAATAAAGTGACATCAAAACCTAAAAATTCAATAGGAGGTAAGGCCTCTGCTAAATCTGGATTTGTCTCTGGTGTAGCATGGATACCAACTGAAACAATTTGAGAAGCACCAATATTTGCTAAAAACGTTTGAAATACCAGTATCAAGAATAGTACAACATGAGTAGCTCTATTATAAAGTAATTTCAATATTTCAGAATGAAGAGAGTATATAAGTGCCATGTCACTTTCCTCCCTCTGTTAAACTAAAGAAGACTTCTTCTAGTGAAGAAAGATTTTTCATCACTTCTTGTAAAGTGCCTTTTATAAGAACTTTTCCTTTATTTATGATAACTACATCATCTGTTACTGCTTCCACTTCCGATAATATATGAGATGATAGCAAGACTGTCTTTCCTTCTTGAGCTTGTTTTTTTATAAACTCTCTAAACCACCTAATTCCTCTTGGATCCAACCCATTAGTCGGTTCATCCAATATCAGATATTGAGGATTTCCTAATAGAGCTGTTGCAATTCCTAATCGTTGTCCTTCTCCTAATGATAATTTCCCAATTTTAGATTTTTTCTTATGGCTAATATCCACCATATCCAAGACTTGTTCAATTCGCTGACTAGATATCCCATTACTAGCAGCAACTATTTTCAAATGTTGATAAACAGTCCGATCATCAGGAGCTCCTACACTGTCAAATGAAGCTCCTACAGTCTTTAGAGGAAATTTTAATTCCTTATAAGTTTGATCTCCAATTTTGGTAAGACCAGATGTTGCTTTGTCTAATCCCAATAAAATACGTAATGTTGAACTTTTACCAGCTCCATTTGGACCCAGGAAAGCAGTCACTCTACCTGCTTTTGCTTCAAAAGAAATATCTTTTAAAATTTGAGTTTGCCCATACGACTTACATAAATTTTTAATGATAATACTTTGTTCCATGATGTTCTCCTATTCTATTTAATATTTCTAAAAGTAACTATATCTTATACACTCATTTTCGGATTTTTTTCAGAATTTAGAGAGTAAAAAAGATTTAATACTCAATGAAAATCAAAGAGCAAACTAGGAAGCTAGCCGCAGGCTGCTCAAAACACTGTTTTGAGGTTGCAGATAGAACTGACGAAGTCAGTCACATATATACGACAAAGCGACGCTGACGTGGTTTGAAGAGATTTTCGAAGAGTATAAAATTTTGTTTCATTTAATTATCTATATTTGTGTAAATTTAAAAGCCCGATGTTTCCATCAGGCTTCTTTTTTATCCATGTACACGTTTCATATAGTCTTGGTAACTTTCGGTATCCATGAGCTTTTTAGCGTTCTTGACGCGGTCTGCTGTTGGTGGTTTAACCCCTTCGAGGGAATATGGAATTCCCAATTCACGCCACTTAAACTCACCCATGGTGTGATAAGGTAGAATTTCAAACTTATCAACATTTTTGAGGGTCTTGACGAACTTCCCAAGTTCAATCAAGTCATCGTCTCTATCTGTCAATCCCGGAACTAGCACGTGGCGAATCCAGACAGGTTTTCCAATATCTGATAAATACTGGGCACAGGCCAAGATATTTTTATTGGTTTGGCTAGTAACAATCTTGTGCTGTTCTTCGTTGATTTCTTTGATATCCAAGAGGACCAAGTCAGTGACAGCCATGAGTTTGTCAAACTTCTCAAGGTAACGTGGTTTATTACGGAAAGGAAGGGCACAGGTGTCCAAAGTACAGTGGATTCCTTGTTCCTTAGCCTTGGTGAAGAGAGCAATCAGGAAATCAATCTGCAAGAGGGCTTCTCCTCCACTGACTGTAATACCGCCCTTATTTCCCCAGAAACCGCGGTAGCGCAAGGCCTCTGTCAAGACATCATCTACCGTCCGTTCACGTGACTTATTGGACTCCATAGCCCAAGTATCCGGGTTATGGCAATACTGGCAACGCATGTGACAGCCCTGCAAAAAGACAATAAAGCGAATACCAGGGCCATCTACCGCCCCAAAACTTTCTGTCGAATGCACCATTCCTGTCACTTGTCCATAATCAATTGTTTCTTCAGACATATCGTTACCTTCCTTGAAAACGTTTTATAGTTTTATTATATCACGACTTGAAGGAAAAACAAGATTTTTGCCTATTTTTTAGAAAGCAATCTGTTTTTCAATTTCATTTTCAATTACTTATCATTTTATTCTTCAAAATCAAAGCCATACAAGGTTGCAAAGTAGTCCTCAGGGCGCTCTGCACGGCGGATTTGACGGGCTTTACCTTCTTCGGTATAGAGGATTTCCGCAGAACGAAGTTTGGCATTGTACTGGTAGCCCATTGAAAAACCATGAGCACCTGTATCATGAATTACCAGCAAATCACCGATTTCTGTATGAGGTAGTTCACGATTTACTGCAAATTTATCATTGTTTTCACAGAGTGAACCAACCACATCTACAACTTCAGCTGGTCCATCTGGATGGGTCAGATTGGTAATATGGTGGTAGGCTCCGTACATGGCTGGACGCATGAGGTTGACTGCTGATGCATCCACACCTAGATAGGTACGGTAGGTTTCCTTCTTATGAGTGACTCTTGTGACCAAAGCACCGTGAGGTGCCAACATAAAACGACCCAATTCGGTGAAAATCTTAACCTGACCAAGACCTGCTGGCGTAAGGACCTCTTCATACACCTTACGAACTCCCTCACCAATCAAGGCAATATCATTTGGCTCCTGGTCTGGACGATAGTTGACACCAATACCGCCAGAAAGATTGATAAAGTCTAGCGAAATGCCCAACTTTTCCTTGATTTCAACAGCCAATTCAAAAAGCTGACGAGCCAACTCTGGGTAATAGAGATGGGTGACGGTATTGGACGCTAGGAAGGAGTGAATCCCAAAAGTCTTGGCTCCTTTTTCCTTCAAGATGGCAAAAGCTTCAAAGAGCTGGTCCTTGGTCATACCAAACTTGGCTTCTCCAGGATTGTCCATAATATCTGTTCCCAGTTCAAAAACGCCTCCAGGATTGTAACGACAAGAGATAATTTCTGGAATGCCTGCTGCACGCTCTAGATGTTCAATATCTTCAAAGGCATCCAAGTTAATGGTCGCACCCAATTCACGTGCATAGGCGTATTCCTTGTCTGGCGTATTGTTTGAAGAGAACATGATCTCAGAACCAGGGAAATTCAGTTTATGACTCATCAAAAGCTCCACATAACTAGAGCAGTCCACACCGCAACCTTCCTCTTGGAGAATTTTCAAAATAGCTGGAGTTGGAGTAGCCTTAACTGCAAAATATTCCTTAAAGCCCTTGTTCCACGAAAATGCTTGGTTGACGGCTCTTGCCTTTTCACGAATTCCCTTCTCATCATACAAGTGAAAGGGAGTCGGGAACTCGGCAACAATCTTTTCTAAGTCTTCTTTATTGATAAATGGTGTTTTCATAAGTTTCCTTCTATTCTATTTGCAAAGAAAGGCTGGGACAATCGTTCCAACCTTTAGTTCTATCTCTTATTTATCTTCGTCAAAGATATTGCCAACCTCAACATCGATGGTTTGGTTCTTGACATCAATATTGGTTACCTTCAAGAGTGACTTGTAGTCAAACTGCTTTTCACGTTCTTCTTGGGCATTATCCGCAAAGACTGCTACACCAGCCAATTCCGAATCAAACTCACGCAAGAGACTAATCATCCCATTGACAGTTCCGCCGCCTTTCAAGAAGTCATCCACAATCAAGACACGGCTGCCTGCCTTGAGACTGCGTTTTGAAAGAAACATTTTCTCAATGCGATCTCCACTTGAACCGGATACATAGTTGACGCTGACAGTTGAACCTTCGGTAATTTTCAGGTCACGGCGCACAATAACAAAGGGAACATTGAGGACATTGGCAACTGCATTTGCAAGTGGAACACCCTTAGTCGCTACTGTCATAACCGCATCAATTTTTTGGTCCATAAAGCTCTTGGCAATAATGCGACCAATATTTTTCAAGATAGCTGGTGTACTAAGCAAATCAGACAGGTAGATATAGCCACCTGGCAAGATACGGTCACTTTCTGACAACTTAGCACGCAAGTCCTCAACCATTTCCTTGGCATCATGGCTTGAGATTGATGGTGTGAAAATGACACCACCACCAGCACCAGTTACTGTCTGGATATGACCGATTTCAATTTCCTCAAAGGCTCGTTTGATAATGACGATATCCTCTGAGATGGATGATTTAGCAGATTCATACTTTTCAGCAAAAGTATTGAGACTAGTTAGTTTATAAGGATTATTAATCAAATAGTTGGAAATGACAACCATTCGATCACTTCTTCTTAATTTCATTTCTATTTCCCATTTCATTTAATTTTGATATTTTATCTATTATACCATATTCACATAAAAAAACGAACATTCTTATCCTAAAAAATGCTCATTTTTCTTAAATTGTTAATCTAAATCTGGTTTATAGAAGGAACGATTGTCCATAGCGAAGATTTTATTGGTCATCTCTCCTTTATCTACCAAAGCAAGAGCTGTTGACATCATCATCATGCTAGCATCCAGATTGTCAATCATATGGATAATCTCTGCTTCCATAATGCGTGGACGGACTGGACTTCCATACTCAAGTAAGCCATGGTGACTAAGGATTACGTGACGAAGCAGAACGACTTCTTCCTTGGTATCATCGATGCCGAGTTCCATCACTGTCTTGGTAATTTCACTATCAATCAGAGCGATATGCCCAAGGAGATTGCCTCTAACTGTGTATTCGGTCTGGTCTGGTCCCGTCAACTCGATGACTTTAGCTAAGTCATGCAGCATAATCCCTGCATAGAGCAGGCTCTTATTGAGCTGAGGATAGACTTCGCTAATAGCATCCGCCAAACGCACCATGGTCGCCGTATGATAAGCCAAACCCGTTTCAAAGGCATGGTGATTGGTCTTGGCTGCTGGATAGGAGTAAAATTCCTTATCATACTTGGTGTAGAGATTTCGGACAATCCGTTGCCAGACAGGATTTTCTATTTTAAAAATCATTTGCGACATATAGTCACGGATTTCCTTGACATCAACTGGCGACTTGACCTTGAAATCAGCTGGATCATTGGGTTCACCAGGCTGAGGCAGGCGGAGGGTAATTTGATTGACTTGAGGGGTATTGTTATAAACTTCTCGGCGTCCTTTCATGTGGACAACCTTACCTGCGGTAAAGGCCTCAACGTTATGAGGTTGGGCATCCCAGAGTTTCCCTTCAATCTCGCCACTATCATCTTGAAAGGTAAAAGCTAGGTAATTTTTCCCAGCTCGAGTTTGCCTCAGGTCAGCTGACTTGATTAGGTAAAAGCCTTCAAATAGCTCATCTTTTTTCATGTGACTAATCTTCATATTCTTCCTCATCTTCTTGGAAATGGAGTAGATCAAGCGCAGGCTCACCTTCTGACAACTCAATGTGACGGAGCGTCCGCTCGATAGCTGTGGTACGACGGTTTAATAGTTCATCAATATTGCCAGAGGCATGTTGGAGGTGTTTTTGTGCCTTGACCAGAATGCCACCAAACTTGCCAAACTCGGTCTTAACACTAGCAAGAGTCTTACTAATATGGTCAGCACTCTTTTGGATATTAAGGGTTTTGAAACCAACTGATAGGGAATTGAGAAGAGCTGATAGGGTACTTGGACCTGCGACAATAATCTGCTCTTCCCGTCTCAAGTCATCAAAGAAGACCGGATTGCGGACGATTTCTGAGTAGAGACCTTCTGTCGGAACAAACAAAACTCCAAAATTGGTAGTCCGAGGCGGTGCTATGTACTTGCTCTTGATATCCTTGGCAAAGCGTTTGACGCTGGCTAGGAGCGACTTACGACAGCGTTCGATCTCGTCCTTGTCACCCGCTTCATAGGCTTCTTCTAAGCGGTAATAATCTGCCAGTGGAAACTTGGAGTCAATCGGTAAGTAGACATATTCCTGGTCACCCTGTCCAGGCAACTTGATGGCATACTCCACTCGTTCACTAGAGTTTTCAACCGTTGCGTATTCTCGTTCGTACTGGGCAGGTGTCATGATGTCTTCGATGATTTGCCCCAGTTGCAATTCTCCCAGAATCCCTCGCGTTTTGGTTCCAGAGAGAACCTTGTTGAGGGCTCCGACATCGCGGGCAACTGTCTGCATTTCTCCAAGACCACGATTGACAGACTCCAGTTGTTTGGAAACTGTCTCAAAGGAAGCTTGTAAGCGCGTCTGCAAGGTCTTTTCCAACTTTTCCTCGACTGTCTGGCGCATTTGTTCCAAACGTTGCTCATTTGATTCCTGCAAGGCTTGGAGACGTTGGTCGGTCTTATCTCTGGTTTGGAGGAGATTATCTGTCATTTCTTGACGAACTTGAGTCAGACCTTGGTGCAATTCCATTCGCACTTCTTGCAAACGGTCACTGACAGCCACTTCCAAATCTTTTTGATCTAACTGACTGGCTTGTCTGGCTTGTTCAAAGCGGTAATCCAACTGGTCTGACAAGTGATCTGCCTGATCCTCCAAGCTCTTGCTGAGATGTTTTTCCTGCTTATCCTGCCTTTGCCAAATCAGAAAGAGTCCAGCTAGGTTGGCAATCAATAATAGAACAAGTAAACTTTCCATCCTACCTCCTGTCCTTGCTATGCAACACGACTACATAGCCATCTGGGCAAGTCACCGAAACTTCCCTATCTATATATTCGTTAGAAGCGTACACTTTTTTAAAGAAAAAATTTTCCTCTGTCAACTCATACTTAGCACCGAGAATAGTCAGCTGGCTATCCCGAACTGGCATAAAGGCTAGATAGTCATAGTCTAAACGAGGTTCTAACTGACTGGTCCCTTCTGGACAATAGGCAATCAAATTTTGCCCATCTTCAATCGCTATCTGGCGCATATAGGGAGCCAACTTAGGATTGCTAGGTAGAAAGACGTTAGCTAGCATATGATCAATACGACCACCCAAAGCACCGAAAATAGTAACCTGAGCCTGAGAATTTTGCTCAAAGATGGTTAAGAGAGCCAATTCCAGATCTGTATCATCTTTTTCTGGTCGGGCTTGAACAAAATGCTGGGCACGTTTTTGAATCACCTGTCGCTCTTCTGCAGTAACAGAATCAAAATCCCCAACTGCTAGAGCAAGAGGCAGCTTTTCTTCCAAGACCCAGAGCGAGCCTCGATCCACACCGACAAAGCAATCAAAGTCTGTCCGATAATGACCGCGGTCTCCGCCTGCAAAAACGGCAACCCTAGTCCAGTTGTTTTCTGAGAGTTTGTACTCGCTCATTGACATCTCCCTTAAAGACATAGGAACCTGCTACAAAAACGGTCGCACCAGCTTCTTTAGCTTGGGCAATAGTTTGGTCATCAATCCCACCATCCACTTCAATCTCAAAGTTCAAACCTTTTTCCTCACGAAGGGCAACCAACTCACGGACCTTATCCATGGTCTCTGGTAGAAAGGCTTGCCCACCAAAGCCTGGGTTAACTGTCATGACTAAGACTTGGTCAACTAGGTGAAGCACGTGCTTGATGGCTTCAACTGGTGTGCCAGGATTGATAACAACTGAAGGCTTAACTCCGAGTGAACGAATTTTTTGGAGGGCACCATGAATATGGGGCGTTGCTTCCACATGGATACTGATGATATCCGCACCTGCACGCGCAAAGTCTTCTAAATGATGCTCTGGATTAGCTACCATCAAGTGGCAGTCGAAGACCATCTTACTATGAGGACGAAGAGCTTCAACCACACCTGCACCAAAACTGATTTGCGGGACAAAATGGCCATCCATGATATCGATATGGGCATACTCTGCCCCAGTTGCTTCTAGACGTTTGATTTCACGTTCAAAGTTGGCATAATCTGCTGCCAGAATTGACGGAGCAATCTTGTATTGAGACATAGGTTTCTCCTTATTTTGGAATTTTTTTGCTGACTTTTTTATAGGTTTCTCTGCGATTTTCAATCTCACTGAGGAATTGCAGGTAGTTGTCAAAACGGAAGGGCGCAATGGTACCTTCTTCAACTGCTGGCTTAACCGCACAAGAAGGCTCATGGGTATGGGTACAAGTACGGAATTTGCAGTCTCGACTGACAGTGGCAATCTCTGGGAAGGCCTGATTGAGGTCTTCCGCCGTTGATACTTCATAATCCAAGGATGAAAAACCTGGTGTGTCTGCGATTTTACCCCCATTGAGATTATAAAAACTAACTGCTCGAGTAGTGTGGCGCCCGCGACCCAGACTGTCTGAAATTTCTCCTGTTTCAAGATTGAGGTCTGGTGCGATTTTATTGAGAAGAGTTGACTTCCCAACACCTGTCTGCCCCATAAAGACCGTCACTTTGCCTGTTAACAAAGGCAAGAGTTCCTCTTTACTGGTCACAAAGTCGTAGTCGATATTACCATAAGTCTGTTCATAAAAATCCAGTTCTTCTCTATCTTCCAACAAATCCATTTTAGAAATATAAACGATGGGATGGATTCCCTTGTGTTCCAAAAGAACCAAGAAACGATCCAGCAAATTGCTGTTAAAATCAGGTTCCTTGACGGACATGATTACTACAGCTTGGTCAATATTGACAATGGGCGGACGGACTAGGCTATTTTTGCGTTCGTGAATCTTGAGAATATAGCCTTCTGAATTTTCCTCCGCAGAGAAATCTACCCAGTCCCCAACATAGGGAGTATGCCCTTTTTTACGGAAATTCCCACGCGCGCGTGTTTGATAGACCTGGCCATCACTCTCTACATAGTAGAACCCAGCCAAGGCTTTAATGATTTGTCCCTGCATTTTAAAGTCCTTGTCCTTTAAGTGCATCTGCTAGGCTGGCAAATTCCGCCAAGCTGAGAGCTTCCCCACGCACACTTGGTGACAAGCCTGCTTGGTCCAAAGCCTTGGTCAGCTTGTCCTTGACCTCTTCAGTCTTGCCAAAGTAACCTGTCAAGTTATTCCACAAGGTCTTGCGGCGATGGGTAAAACTAGCCTTGGAAACCTTAAAGAAGAAGTTCTCATCTTCTACTGCTACAGCTGGCTCTGGACGGCGCACCATTTTCAAGATGGCTGAGTCCACGTTTGGTGCTGGCACAAAGACCGTACGAGGCACGATAAAGGCAACCTTAGCTGTCATGTAGTATTGAACAGCGATTGACAAGCTGCCATATGCCTTAGTGTTAGGCTGGGCTGAAATGCGGTCCGCCACTTCTTTTTGCATCATGACGACAAACTCACTAAACGGAATGCCACTTTCAATCAAGTGCATGAGAATAGGTGTCGTGATGTAGTATGGTAAGTTAGCTACTACCTTGATTGGCAGGTCAGGATTTTTAAAATTCTGGATATGCTGCGCCAAATCAACCTTGAGAATGTCCTCGTTGACTACGGTCACATTATCAAAATCACGCAGGGTATCTGCCAAAATCGGCACCAAACGGTGGTCAATCTCAAAGGCCATGACCTCTGCTGCACGCTCAGCCAAAAATTCTGTCAAGGCACCAATCCCTGGCCCGATTTCGATGACATTAACCTGGTCATCAATCTCAGCCGTATCCACGATTTTTTGAAGGATATTGGTATCCGTCAAGAAATTTTGCCCAAAGGACTTTTTAAAGGTAAATCCGTGACGCTCTAGCACTGCCTTGGTCACGCTGTAATCTGCAATTCTCATTTATTCTCTTTTCTAATATAGTAAGTTTCTGGAGTAGCATGATAGAGCAAAACAAATAAAGGTGTTCCATCAAATCCTTCCACCATCTCTTTTAGGAGTGCATCTGGATGAATAATTTCTCGTGTTTTGGTGAAATAAACTCCATGTTCCCCGTTTCGATTACGAAGTTCCCATGCAACATTATTCCCTTGGACAGAAGGTAGGTAACGCTCCATTTCTAAAAAATCAAAAAAATCTTTCACCGTCATGTCTTCCGGAACTTCAAATTCTACCTCATGAGGTAATACATCATCACCCATACAGACAGAATCTCTATCAACTCGTATTTTCATTTCACTCTTTCCTTATAAATATCTATTTAAATATTATCAGAGTGAATCCCCTGACATAAATCTACTTACTTCTATTGTAACACATTCCCCTTACATTTGGTGGCTGCTTAACTATTCTTATAAGATTTCATAGCTTCTTCCACTTCTGCCAAGGTTACTCCAAATAGTTCTAAGCGCTTGAGAAGTTGCTTGCCGTTGGAATAGCCGAGTCGGAGAGCATCTCCTAGATATTCTCTACGCTTGCGGCTGTCTGCTCCTGCTAGAAAACCAAGGCGAATCAAGTCGCTACGACTGATATCAAACTCATTCTCGTTTTCAAATTGCTCTGTCACCTGAGCTAGGGCCGTTTTTAAATCTTCATAACTGGCATGCTCAATTCCCAGAGAACGTCCCTTGGTTTTGGACTTGGGAACAGCTTCATCTCGTTTGAGGAAGGCATGCTGAACTGTTGGAATAGCCGTCATAATCATGCGACGAATCCGCTCCCCATTAAAATCTGGGTCTGTAAAGACAATGACTCCATGGCGTTGGTGTAGACGCTGAATCCGCTCTAGATCCTGCTCATTGATGGCAGAACCTCGTGTCTCATAGGTCTCTACATCGAAATAGCGTTTGAGATTGGCCGTATCATCTCGCCCTTCGACCACGATAACTTGGGAAATTTTTTCTTTCATTACTTGTTGTCCAATCCAAAAATGCGCTCTGCATTTGCAGTCGTTGCTGCCGATAACTCCTCGGTCGTCATGCCACGCAAGTCAGCGATAAAGTCCACTACATAGCGAGTATAGGCTGTTTTATTTTCACGACCACGTTTAGGTACAGGTGCCAAGTAAGGCGCATCTGTTTCTACCAAAATCTTATCCAAAGGTAACTCTTTAGCTGCTTCTTGGATGTCAGTTGCCTTCTTAAAAGTCACCACTCCTGAGAAGGAAATAGTCATGCCAAGCGCGACAAACTTCTCTGCCCACTCAAGAGTCCCTGAAAATGAATGCATGATACCACCACGAGGACCAACGCCCTCACTTTTGATAATCTCATAGGTATCTTCCAGCGCATCACGAGTATGGACAACAAAAGGCAAATCCAAGTCCTTAGATAATTGAATCTGACGACGAAAAACCTGCTCCTGCACCTCTTTTGGCGCCGTCATCCAATGATAATCCAAACCAATCTCACCCAAGGCAACTACCTTTGGATGCTTGAGCTTGTCAAGCAAGTAGGTTTCAATCTCCTCTGTGTAAGTTCCAGCTTCTGTCGGATGCCAACCAATAGTTGCGTAAAGTTTGTCATACTCATCCACCAACTCCAAGGCACGCTCAATCGTCGGTTCATCAAAACCAACAATATTCATCTGTGTCACACCCATCTCAGCAGCCAAGGCAATTTCTTCTGCCTCACGACCTGCAAATTCTTCTA
This sequence comes from Streptococcus sp. HMSC077D04, assembly GCF_001808785.1. Lineage (GTDB taxonomy): Bacteria > Bacillota > Bacilli > Lactobacillales > Streptococcaceae > Streptococcus > Streptococcus mitis_BX. The sequence goes on from NZ_KV794529.1 coordinate 85,222, forward strand.
CATTCAAGTGTGTATGTGTATCAAAAATCATCTCTTCTAACCTCGTTTTCTATCTTCTATTATACCAAAAAACCGCCCTATCTCCTCATCTGTAAAAAATATTCTAAAATCTATTGTCGTCTCTTGACGCAATTTTTTCAAAGCAGTATAATAGCACTTATTGAAATTTTCAGTAAAGGAAAATACCATGTTTACAAAATTAAAACATACCTTTATCGGTCGTCCTCTTAAGTCCTTAACCGAAGGCGAAGGGGGACTACTGGGAAAAATGCAGGCGCTAGCCATGTTATCAAGCGACGCTCTATCTTCCATTGCCTATGGGCCTGAGCAAGTAGTCCTCGTCTTGGCTAGTCTCTCTCCTCTTGCGATATGGTGGAGCCTTCCTATCGGCCTCTTTGTCCTCCTGCTCCTAGCTAGCCTGACCGTCTCCTACCGTCAAATCATCCATGCCTACCCTCAAGGGGGAGGGGCCTATATGGTTACTCGAGAAAATCTATCTCCCGAGCTTGGCTTGATTGCTGGAGGTAGTCTTCTGGTTGACTATATGCTGACCGTAGCGGTATCTGTTTCATCTGGAGCAGACGCTATCACAGCAGCTCTCCCTTCTCTTCACCCTTACAACCTCCACATCTCTATTTTTCTGGTTTGCTTGCTCATGCTCTTGAACTTACGAGGCTTAAAAGAATCTGCCAGTTCACTGATGATTCCTGTCTATCTCTTTATCATCAGTACTGTCTTTCTCTTGCTCTATGGAATCTTTCAACTAGTGACAGGTTCTCTTAGCTATCAGGCAACTTCTCCTATCGGGCATGCTGTTCCGAGCCTGTCTATCGTTCTCATTCTAAGAGCCTTTACCAGCGGCTCTGCCTCTCTGACAGGAGTTGAAGCTATTTCAAATGCCGTTCCCTTTTTCAAGGCTCCGAAAGAAAAGAATGCTGCTCAGACCTTGACCATCATGTCACTGATTTTAGGTTTTCTTTTTGCTGGTATCACCTTCCTAAACTACTGGATGGGGATTCTGCCTCAACACGGAGAAACTATTCTTTCACAGATAGCTCAAGGCATCCTTGGTAATTCCTTCTTAGGTCACCTTGGCTATTATATCTTCCAATTCTCCACAGCCTTGATTTTAGCCGTAGCTGCAAATACTGGCTTTTCGGCCTTCCCTATGCTAGCTTACAATATGGCTAAAAACAAATACATGCCCCATCTCTTTATGGAAAAAGGAGACCGCCTAGGCTACTCCAATGGAATTTTAACTCTGGCTTTTGGAGCTATGATTCTTCTTCTCATTTTTAATGGCAATACCGAACGTTTGATTCCCCTTTATACTATCGGGGTCTTCGTTCCCTTTGCCCTTTCTCAGACTGGGATGATTCGCCATTGGAAAAAAGAAAAAGGGGCAAATTTCTTAAAACCTGCCCTTGCCAATATTCTTGGAGCTATCATTTGCTACGCGATTGTACTAATCTTGCTCTTTTTCCGTCTCAGTGATATCTGGCCTTTCTTCCCGATTATTCTCGTACTCACCCTACTCTTCTTGGCGATTCACAGTCATTACCAAAAAGTAGCTCAACAACTGCGACTCTATGAAGGCATCGAAAAACGTACTTACGACGGCAATCTGGTTCTGGTCCTAGTAGGAAATGTCACCCGAGTCAGTGTCGGAGCCATTAACTACGCTCAAAGTATCGGTGACGAAGTCCTAGCCATGCATATTTCTACTAAGGAAACAGCAGAAAAAGACCAAGAAATTCTCCAAGAATTTGCTGATTACTTCCCAACTATTACTCTGAAAAATATCAAGACCAGCTACCGTGACATCATCACCCCTACTGTCAAGTATGTCAAACGGATCTCTGAGGATGTCCAGAAAAAGAACTATACAGTCACTGTCCTGGTACCCCAGTTTATCCCTAATAAACCTTGGCAAAATATTCTACACAATCAAATGAGCCTTAAACTCAAATACGCCCTTCGTTGGCACCAAGACGTCGTTGTCGCTAGCTACTCTTATCACTTAAAAGAATAAAGAAAAGGCCCTACCAGAACCAATAAGCGTCTGGTAAGGCCTTTTTCTGAATCCTATCACTATGCTTATACTCAATGAAAATCAAAGAGCAAACTA
>NZ_KV794529.1:87449-96377 GCF_001808785.1 Streptococcus sp. HMSC077D04
ACGTGGTTTGAAGAGATTTTCGAAGAGTATTAACTGAAAAGCATGACTAGGAATATCATTGAATGTGGTTAGCTAAATCTTCCTGAGCTTTTTTATTTGACTCAGCTTTTTCTTTCAGCCATTTTTCATAGAGTTCTTGATACTGTTTAGCAGTGACTGGCTCTTTTTGCAATTCAACATATTTGTAGTTGTCCGCATTTCCTTTATGACCAACGAATGAGAATGGACCTGTAAACGGTACACTCTTACGGAAGATTGGGTTGGCTCCACCACTTTGAACTGGTAGGAAGAGGGCACTATCTGTCAACCAAGCTTGGGCTTCAGCATATTTTTCATAGCGAGCTTGAGTATCTGTGATTTCCGCATCAGCCTGATCCAAGAGTTTCTTGTAGTCAGCAAGACCAATCTTATCCTTGACTTCCTTGTCTTTTCCTTCAGACAAGCCCATATTTTTCAACTGAGAACCTGTCTCTGGGTCTAGAATCGCTAGGTAAGTCTTAGGATCTGAGTAGTCTCCACCCCATCCTGAGATGTCGATATCGTAGTCTTTTTGTTCTGCTGTATCTGCAAAGTAGGTTGCTTGGTCTTTTTCATCTGGAGAAAGTTGGATAACATCGATGACCACATTCTCCTTACCAAGGGTTTCTTCCACTGTTTGTTTGAAAGAGCCGGCCTGTTGCACATCTAATTTAGCAGTCTGGTCAACTGGCATATCCAAATGAATTGGGAAAGTTACTCCCTGTGCTTGCAGACTTTCTTTGGCCTTGGCAAACTTCTCTTTGGCCTTTTCAGGATTCAAGAAGGCTTGCTTACCATCGTTTAGATTGATATTTGCCCAATCTTTACCGTAGTTGACAATTTTCTCATTGACAATGTCACCGAAGTTCTTATCGCCAACTTGGACAAAGTCACTTGGTGTAACCGTATTACGCAAGATACGGTCTGCTCCTTCTTCACCATTTGTCTGTGCTGCATAAGCATGACGGTCAAAGGCAAAGTTGATAGCCTGACGGAAATCCTTATTTTGCATAGCTGCGCGTGAATCTGTCTTTTCCTTATCAGACTGTTTCATCGTCTGCTTGTAGCTTTGACGATTAACGTTGAAAAGATAATAGAAAGTCACTGAGTTTTGTGGTGTGTAGGTAATCTTGTCCTCATTGCCCTTCTTGAGTTCAGCAAATACTGAACTTGTTGGGAAGATACGGCCATCAGTATAGTTACCATCCAAGAAACCTCTAGCAATGCTGTCTTGGTCAGAACCGTCAAAGAAAGAGAGTTTCACTTTCTCGATTTTAACATTATCCTTATCCCAGTAATTAGGGTTTTTGTCAAGTTCAATCAAAGATTTGGATGTGAAGGATTTAAACAAGTAAGGACCATTTGACAAGATACTTGATGGTGTCACACTTCCAAAGTCATCTCCCTGAGACTTCAAGAAGGCTTCATTTACAGGACTAAGGATACTTGCTGTTGTTTTAGAGTTCCAATAAGTTTCAGGTTGGTTGAGAGTGTATTGTAGAGTGTAATCATCCACTGCCTTAACACCAACAGTACCAAAATCAGATGATTTCCCTTCAACATAATCTGCTAGACCCTTGATAGAGTCTTGTACCAAGTACAAGTTTTCAGCCTTTTTATCAGCCGCATACTTAAGACCTGTCACAAAGTCATGAGCGGTTACATCTGCATACTCTTCTCCTTCAGAAGTGTACCATTTAGCCCCCTGACGGATTTTATAAGTGTAGGTCAAACCATCTTTTGACACCGTCCATGACTCAGCCATAGAGGGAATGAGATTGCCATACTGGTCGTTTTCCAACAAACCATCAATCAAGTTGGTTGTGATACTAGATGTAGAGTCTCGTGTAGAGGTAATATAATCCAAGGTATCTGGGTTATTGACAAAGATATAAGAGTAAGTCTTGTCTGCATTACTTGATTGAGATGATCCACACGCTGCTAAAGCTAGACCTGCTGTCAAAGCCATAGCTCCAAAAAGCATAACTTTTGATTTCTTCATGATTATTCTCCATTTTTACAGTATGTGAAATATTATACACTATTCGAGCAAAAATATAAAGCTTTTTGTACTTTTTTACAAAAATAAAAATCAGTAGACTCGAGTTCCTACTGATTTTTGATAGAATTCGTTTGGATTATGCAGCCAAAACTTTGCGTCCTTTACGACGACGAGCTGCCAATACGCGACGACCGTTTTTAGTTGACATACGGTTACGGAATCCGTGTTTGCGCGCACGACGAAGTTTACTTGGTTGATAAGTACGTTTCACGATGAATACCTCCTCATAGATTTTGTATTCGTTTAGCCGGCTATAAAGTGATCAGTTACTAAACATACTTTACTATTCTATCTGATTCTTTTACTTTTGTCAATAGCTCAAGGCAAATGTTTCCAGCTTTTTCGAATGTAAGCCCTATCTACGATACTGTTTCAAGAAACGAGTCATCTTTTCTTGGATTTGGGCTAGTTCATCAACACGAGGAAGGTAAACAATACGGAAGTGGTCTGGTTCCTGCCAGTTAAAGCCTCGACCATGAACCAAGAGAACCTTTTCCTGCTTCAAGAAATCAAGGACAAATTGCTCATCATCATCGATACGGTACATATTGCGGTCGATTTTAGGGAAGATATAGAGCCCAGCCTTGGGTTTAACCGCAGACAAACCTGGAATATCTTGAATAGCATTGTAGATGAAGTTTCTTTGTTCATAAATCCTACCACCTGGAAGGAGCAATTCATCGACTGATTGGTGACCACCCAAGGAAGTTTGCACGACTTGTTGAGCTAAAACGTTAGAGCAAAGGCGCATATTGGACAGCATATTGAGCCCTTCGATATAGCCCTTGACATGAGTCTTAGGTCCAGACAAGACCATCCAACCTACACGGAAACCAGCGATACGGTGAGATTTTGATAGACCATTCATGCTGACACAGAAAACATCTGGTGCCAAGCTAGCGACAGGCGTATGCACATGACCATCCATGACCATGCGGTCGTAAATTTCATCCGCAAAGATAATCAAATCATTTTGACGGGCAATCTCAATAATCTCCAGCAAGAGTTCCTTAGGATAAAGGGCTCCAGTTGGGTTATTTGGATTGATAAGGACGATTGCCTTGGTATTGGAAGTGATTTTTGACTTAATATCGTCAATATCTGGGTACCATTCTGCAGCTTCATCACAGACATAGTGAACGGCATTTCCCCCAGCTAGGCTGACAGCTGCTGTCCAGAGAGGATAGTCTGGCATTGGCACCAAGACCTCATCCCCATTGTCCAAAAGCCCCTGCATGGACATAACAATCAACTCACTAACACCATTTCCAAGGTAAATATCATCAATATCCACATTTGGGAATTTCTTCAACTGGCAATACTGCATGATAGCCTTACGGGCTGAGAAAATTCCTTTAGAGTCAGAATACCCTTCACTATCCCGCGCATTCATAATCAAGTCATGAATGACCTCGTCTGGCGCTGTAAAGCCAAATTCTGCTGGATTTCCTGTATTCAGACGTAAAATCTTTTCTCCATTTGCTCGCATTCGCATGGCTTCTTCCAAAACAGGACCACGGATATCATAAGCAACATGCTCTAACTTACTAGACTTGTTATATTCTTTCATCTTGTTTCCTCAATTCATCAGGATAGTAACATTATACCACTAGAAAGAAAATGCGACAAGTTTACTGAAATGTGTTACTAAAATCCTACAGAAGAAAAACCTCACTAAGAGCGAGGTCAAGACAGGGGAGATAGCAGGTATTTTGCGAAAGTCACATCACATACCAAAAGATAAACCTAGAAAAAGCAAGCCTAAAAAGGAGTCATAAAGAAGATTGAACATGAGGAAAAGCCCCCATATCATCAAGTAATCCCAACGCCCACTTCGTTTTGCAACCAGGAATAATAGAAAATGGTAGAGTAGGTGAAAGACTAAAAAGCCAACAAAACCTGGATAGAGAAGCGGAATTAGCTTCTCTAATTGCCAGACCATGATAACTTCTAGCAAGACTGAAGCTAGGATGATTCCATAATAAAGGAAATTTGAATTTTTTGTTTCTTGAAAAGAGCTTTTCATCATTCTCCCTCCCTTCACTTGTTTCCTGCTATCCTTTCTTTTATTTTATCATATATTTATATAGTTTTTAAGCGCTAACATTCTTTTGAAAAATACTTTTTTTACTTTACTTCTATAGTGAAAAGGTTTACAATAATAGTAAGAAAATTTCAGGAGGTTTCATTATGGCACAACGTTACCAAAATATCATGGTCGCAATCGATGGTTCTAAAGAAGCGGACTTGGCTTTTGTCAAGGGAGTTCATTCTGCTCTACGAAACGACGCTAAGCTCACCATCGCACATGTCATTGACACACGCGCGCTCCAAAGCGTATCCACCTTTGATGCTGAAGTTTACGAAGAACTCCAAGTCGACGCTGAAAGTCTGATGAAAGAGTACGAAAAACGTGCTAAAGATGCTGGTGTGGCAGATGTTCATATCGTCATTGAAATGGGAAATCCAAAAACCCTCTTGGCACGTACTATTCCCGATGCTGAAGAAGTGGACCTCATCCTCGTTGGCGCAACTGGTCTCAACGCCTTTGAACGCCTCTTGGTCGGTTCTTCATCTGAATACATTCTCCGCCATGCTAAGGTCGATTTGCTGGTGGTGAGAGAACAAGAAAAAACCTTATAATCACAAAGAAAAGGAGCCCCTAGCTCCTTTTTGTTTACTATTTATACTCTTCGAAAATCTCTTCAAACCACGTCAACGTCGCCTTGCCGTACGCAAGTACAGCCTGCGGCTAGCTTCCTAGTTTGCTCTTTGATTTTCATTGAGTATTATTTCTCTCTTTATGGCGTTCATAAGCCTTGAGCTGGCGCTGCAGTTCCTTTTTAATCGCAGGTTCTGGAGCATATTTTTCTTCCCAATCATCTGGTTTTAAGATTTTGTGGGTCACTGGATCAAAATGAGCCTTGCCATCTGGGAAAATTTTCCCCATATTGGCCTGATGAACAATATCAAAAATACGTTCTGGATCCACCCCCATCAAAACAAAACTACCATAGGTAAAATAAAGCGTGTCAATCAGGGCATCTACCTGCCCTATCAAATCTTGCTGAGCAGGCGTCTTCTTAGCTACTTTATCTGCTGCCTTATCAAGAGCTTGATGAAGTTGCGATAGTGCTTGACCAAAGTCCTCTTCAGAGGGACTGGCTGCTCGAACAAACTCCACCAATTCTTCTATTTTAAAGCCAGCCCTGTGGGTTGCACCTTCTAAATCCCAAGCTCGTGGTTCTTCTTGGGTCCGTTCATCCATCATGTGGTGGAAGGTCTTGACCTTATTGAAATGATAGTCACGGCTGACAAAGACTTTTTCTGAGGCCAGAACACCAAAATGTTCCAAGGCCTTGTGGATTCCATCTTGCTGATTGCTGGTAGTGATGTGCTTGGCAACTTCCTTGACACTGCTACTACCATTTCCCATAGCGACCGACATACCGACACCCGCCAGCATTTCTAGGTCGTTATCTGAGTCACCAAAGGCCATGACTTGGTTGAGGTCAAAGCCATATTCTTTCCCGACTCGGCGTATGCCTTCCAATTTAGAGTTTCCTTGATTGATGACATCTGCTGCAAAAGGATTGCTACGTGTCAATTTCAAATCTTCAAAATCAGCTGCTGCCTTCTCAGATTCTTCTGGTGTCATCAGCATCAAAACTTGGTAGATGGGCTGATTCATTAGATCAAGTAGGTCTTCTTCCTTTTGGGGAACAACCTTGCTGACCATGCGATTAAAGGAATGACTCACTGTCCGAGTTAAAACCGAGGGAACGAAGCGACTGATTCGTTGGGAAAAAGAACCCAAACCAAAGGACATGATTTTAGAACCCAACATGGCATCCTTGGTCCCTAGGGCAATCTCCTTACCCTCTTTTTTAGCATACGTAATGAGCTGGCGCAAATGTAACTTGGAAATTGGGCTCGTGAACAAGACTCTGTCTTTAGTAAAGATATACTGGCCATTGTAGGTTATCGCAAAATCCAGATCCAAATCATCCATCAATTCCTTAACAAAAAAAGGTCCTCGACCTGTCGCTACGCCAACAAGCACCCCTTGTTCTTTGACAATTTTAATCGCGTCCTTAGTGGATTTCAAAACACTCTTGCGATCGTTGACCAAGGTTCCATCGATATCAAAAAAAAACAGCTTTGACTTCCATCCTATCCCAATCTCCCCTTTTGTGATACAATGATTATACCACATTTCAGAAAGAGTGAGTAAATCATGCCTAAGAAAATCCTTGTTTTACATACGGGCGGAACTATTTCCATGCAGGCCGATGCTTCTGGCGCTGTTGTGACGAGTTCAGATAATCCCATGAACCATGTGTCCAACCCACTTGAAGGAATACAAGTCCACGCCTTGGACTTTTTTAACCTGCCAAGTCCTCATATCAAACCCAAGCATATGCTAGCCCTCTACCAAAAAATCAAAGAGGAAGCAGATAACTACGATGGAGTGGTGATCACACACGGGACCGATACTTTAGAGGAAACAGCCTATTTCCTTGATACCATGGAAGTTCCCCATATGCCTATCGTTCTAACAGGTGCCATGCGCAGCTCCAATGAACTCGGCAGTGATGGTGTTTATAATTACCTAAGTGCTTTACGAGTAGCTAGTGATGACAAGGCTGCTGACAAAGGTGTTTTGGTTGTGATGAACGATGAAATCCATGCCGCCAAGTATGTTACCAAAACACATACGACCAACGTCAGCACCTTCCAGACTCCAACACACGGGCCACTTGGTCTGATTATGAAACAGGAAATCCTCTACTTCAAAACAGCTGAGCCCCGTGTTCGCTTTGACCTTGATCACATACAAGGATTAGTCCCTATCATCTCTGCTTATGCTGGTATGACAGATGAGCTGATTGATATGCTGGATTTAGACCAATTGAACGGTTTGATTATCCAAGCCTTCGGAGCTGGTAATATTCCCAAAGAAACTGCTCAAAAATTAGAAATGCTTCTACAAAAAGGAATCCCAGTCGCTCTAGTATCACGATGCTTTAACGGTATTGCAGAACCTGTTTATGCCTACCAGGGTGGGGGCGTGCAGTTGCAAAAATCTGGTGTCTTCTTTGTTAAAGAACTCAACGCCCAAAAAGCCCGTTTGAAACTCCTCATTGCCCTCAATGTCGGACTAACAGGACAGGCTTTGAAAGACTATATGGAAGGCTAAACCTCTTCTCTAGAAAGCAAAATCAGGAAATCTTCTCGATTCCCTGATTTTTTCTATTTCCGTTTTCGTGTCGAACGACGTTCTGTCAAACCATGAGGTAAGAGAACTTCACGTTCTTCCAACTCTTCTTTGTGCATAATCTTAGTCAACATACGCATACTAATAGCACCAAGGTCATAAAGAGGTTGGGCGATAGTTGTCAAGTTTGGACGGGTAAAGCGTGAGACTTGCGAATCATCACTAGTAATGATTTCAAACTCTTCTGGTACTGACACACCCTTATCAGCAAGACCGTTCAAGACACCTGCTGCCAACTCATCACCTGTTACAACTGCTGCAGTTGCGTTTGATGAAATCAAGCGTTCTGCCAAGGCATAACCGTCTTCATAAGTGTATTTAGATTCAAATACCAATCCTTCGCTATAAGAAATACCTGCTTTTTTCAAGGCTTCCTTGTAGCCAACCAAACGAACCTTACCATTGATATCATCCACTAGTGGACCGCTAACGAAAGCAATGCGCTCATTTTCTTTAGCAAGGTAGGTTACTGCATCAATCGTTGCTTGTTTGTAGTCAATATTGACACTTGGAAGCTGATGTTCTACATCCACAGTTCCTGCAAGAACAACTGGTGTGCGAGAACGAGAAAACTCTGAACGAATTTTTTCAGTCAAGTGGTACCCCATAAAGATGATACCATCCACTTGCTTAGAAAATAGTGTATTGACAACTGAAACTTCCTTGTCATCGTCCTCATCACTATTAGCAAGGACAATATTGTACTTGTACATTTCAGCGATATCATCAATCCCTTTAGCAAGTGTTGAGAAATAACCATTGGTAATATTTGGGATTACGACACCGACAGTGGTTGTCTTTTTACTTGCCAGACCACGCGCCACTGCATTTGGACGGTAATCCAAACGGTCAATCACCTCAAGCACTTTTTTTCGAGTATTCTCTTTTACATTCTTATTGCCATTGACTACACGGCTAACTGTCGCCATTGAAACTCCTGCTTCACGGGCGACATCATAAATCGTTACTGTATCGTCTGTATTCATTCCATTTCCTTTCTATATCATACCTCACGAAACTCCAAAAAAGAGACAGTATGAAAATTTCGTTTTCATGATTCTACTTATTCCATTTTATCACTATTTGTAAACACTTTCAAGCGTTTTTTGAAGATTATTTGAAAAAATTTCATAGGAAACTATATTTATGAAGAAAAAATCACCTTTTCTTGATTTTTAATCCTATTTGCTGTATGATAAGGGAAAGAAAGGGGGTAGAAATATGGCTTTTACCAATACCCACATGCGGTCGGCTAGTTTTGGCATTGTTACCAGCTTGCCTGATGATGTCATTGACTCTTTTTGGTATATCATCGACCACTTCTTAAAAAATGTCTTTGAATTGGAAGAAGAACTTGAGTTTCAATTGCTCAATAACCAAGGAAAAATTACCTTCCACTTTTCAAGTCAACATCTCCCTACAGCCATTGATTTTGACTTTAACCACCCTTTCGACCCTCTTTATCCCCCGAGAGTCTTGGTTTTAGACATGGATGGTAGAGAGACTATCCTCCTCCCAGAAGAAAATGACCTATTTTAATGCTCAATGAAAATCAAAGAGCAAACTAGGA
>NZ_KV794529.1:96477-97570 GCF_001808785.1 Streptococcus sp. HMSC077D04
TTTGAGGTTGTGGATAGAACTGACGAAGTCAGCTCAAAACATCGTTTTGAGGTTGCAGATGAAACTGACGAAGTCAGTAACCATACCTACGGTAAGGCGACGCTGACGTGGTTTGAAGAGATTTTCGAAGAGTATAAAAACTCTAGCCTTCAGTTGCAAGTGACTGAAAACTAGAGTTTTTTCTATTTTTTCAAAGCATTATACAAGTTGCGGATCGGTTGCTTTAATGTCGGATGGATAAAATGAGGCGCAATTTCCTGTAAGGACTCAAGAACAAAAAGGCGTTCCGCTATGTAAGGATGAGGCAAAATAAGGTCGTCTGTATAAATGACCTGGTCCTCCACAAAGAGCAAGTCCAAATCAATCAAACGAGGCCCCCAATATACCTCTCTCACCCGTCCCATCTCTGACTCAATGGCTAACAAGGTCTCTAACAAGACTGGTGCTGGTAGCCAGGTTTCCACCTCAACCACTTGATTAGCAAAGCTATCCTGCTCTACTCCACCCCAAGGCTCCGTCGCTAAGACACCGGACTCTTTGAGAATATGGATGCCACGAGCTCGCAGTTTGTCAATGGCTCGCTCCAAGTTTGCTTGCTTATCTCCCATATTGCTTCCCAGGGCGATAAAAGCCCGTTGCTTGCGGCGATGGATGGTCACTGAGCAAGTATCTAGCGGCAAATGCACTGGCGCCCAAGGTTTTTTCAGTTCCAGCTTGATTTCTTGGACAAGAGGATAGGCCTCAAAGGTACGTTCTACCAGTTTGTAGGCTACCGTTTCAATCAAGTCCTCAGTTGTTTCCTGAAACCAAGTCGTCCACTGCTGACACAGTTCTCCATAATGGACAGAAGCCGTTAAATCCAAATCTGTCGCCGCCTTGGTCATATCATAGGATAGGATTGCGGAAATAACAAACTTCTGCCCCAATTCTTTCTCACTAGGAAAAAGACCATGATAGGCAAAAATTTCCAAATCCTTAATCTGCAGTTGATCCATAATGATTCCTTTCTAGAAAAATCCGCTCAAAGCGGATTCTTTTTTATACTCAATGAAAATCAAAGTGCAAACTAGGAAGCTAGCCACAGGCTGCTCAA
>NZ_KV794529.1:97670-136508 GCF_001808785.1 Streptococcus sp. HMSC077D04
ACGTGGTTTGAAGAGATTTTCGAAGAGTATTATAGTCCCATTAAACGATAAGCCTGGTCTCGAAGGTCCTTATCTGCTTCAAATAGACCTCTAGCTACTGTCGTCAAGGTTGCTGTGCCTGGTTTTCTGACACCACGCATACTCATACACATATGCTCCGCCTCAATGACAACAAAGGCTCCTTTAGCACCTAGATAGTCCATCAAGGCATCGGCTACTTCGATATTCAATCGTTCTTGAATTTGTGGTTTTTTCGAATAAACTTCAACCGTACGGGCTAGCTTAGACAAACCTGCCACACGGCCATCTGGAATATAGGCAATATGCGCTCTCCCATAAAATGGTAGAAAGTGGTGTTCACACATGGTATGGAAAAAGATATCCTTTTCTACCACCATATTATCGTCAATAATCTCAAAGGATTTTGACAAATGTTCCTCCGCTGTTTGACCAAGACCTGAAAAAATCTCTTGGTACATACGGGCCACACGAGCAGGTGTTTCCTGCAAGCCCTCGCGATTAACGTCTTCTCCTACAGCCTCGATAATCATTTTTACAGCTGCTTCAATCTTTTGTGTATCCATTCTCGTTTTTCCTCTCCATCAGATAGGCTCTCACTTGGCTCAAGAAATACAAGGAACCTGTGACAATCCTAACTGTTTTTTTCTCTTCTTTTTTATCTGTCAATTTCTGCTCTAGAAAATCCTGCCAACCTTGGTAGCTGAGATTTCTAGACTTAGCTGCCTCTTCCAGCACTTTTTCATCAGTCGCCCGACTATCGTCAAAATGTGTCAGAGTAAGCTCGGTATCTGGCATGGCCCCCAGCAAGTCCAACATATCCTCCAAGGCCTTGGTTTTGATACAAGTAAAGAGGATTTCCTTACGATAATCCGCAAAGCGTTCTTGCAAGGTTGCTAATAAAGCCTTTATGGCATGAGGATTGTGGGCTCCATCCAAAATCATCAAGGGATCTCTTGACACGATTTCCAAACGCCCTGGCCAACTTGTTTCTTCCAAGGCTTGAGCAAGCAAGTGATTGCTTGCTAGTTCTCGACCATCTTCTTGACAAAAAGTATCAAGTAAAGCTATGGCCATCCCAGTATTCTCTATCTGGTGCAAACCAAGCAGGCCAGTTTGGAAGCGACCTTGTCTGACAACACTTGTATAGTCAAAGACTTCGCCTGTAACCACACTCTTTTGATGGCTGACCTGATAATCTGTCCCGTAGGCAAGTCTCGGCGCATCTTTATCTTCCGCAATAGCGTCAATGACAGCCAAAGCTTCTGGAGCGATACGACCTGTTACCAAGGGAATACCTTGTTTGATAATACCAGCTTTCTGCTCTGCTATGGCTTCCAAGCTATCACCAAGTAGGGCTACATGGTCCAATCCAATAGTCGTAATTCCTGTCAAAATGGGCTGGCAGACATTGGTACTATCCAAGAGTCCACCCATGCCCACTTCCATGATAGCCACATCTACTTGCTCTGAAGCAAAGTAGTCATAGGCTATAGCTGTAATTATCTCAAACTCGGTTGTGCCCTGTAAATTAGCGGTCGCTTCTCCCTCCAGCAAAGACTGATAGTCTGCCATGAAGGTTTCGAGTCTAGCCTCTGGGATAGATTCCCCATTGATGCTAATCTGATCTGTGTAATGAATGAGATAGGGCGAGCTAAACACGCCAACTCTCAGCCCTAGCTTTTCTAGCATATTTTTCAAAAAAGCAATGGTCGAACCCTTACCATTGGTTCCTCCAATATGGATGACCTTGAGTTTGAGATGGGGATTGCCACGCAAAGCTAACAGTTCCACCATTCGTTCCAAGCCAAAATGCGGTTGGTCCGACCGATAGTGGGCAATCCATTGATTGTTTTCAATTTCTTTCATCTTATTTATATTGTTTTAAATCTAAATCTTCCGCTTCATCAGCCAGACGAATGGCGGAGGCAATTTCAACTGCCATCCTGTGACTAACTACATCATGCACGCGCACCACTTCCACACCCTGTCTCGCAGCGATACTGGTTACATGAGCCGAAGCCGTATCTCGATTGCGGAAACCAAGTTCTGTCTCAGGATTGACTTCAAAACCATTTTCTTCAAGAATATTGATGACAAACCGCTTGCGCGACACTCCGAGAAAGATTGGATAGCCTTTCTGATGTAGTTTATCCAGATCCCGTAAAAGAAGCAGATTTTCTTTCTTGGTCAGACCAAAGCCAATTCCTGAATCCAGCAGGATGTTTTCTTGAGCAATCCCAGCTTCCTCTGCTCTCGCTAGTGCTCTGTCAAAGAACGTCTCCATCAACTCTTCGATTGGCAATTTTTCGAAGTCAGCTAATTCTTCCTCTGTAAAAGCTTGACCAAATCCAAAATGAGGGAATATGAGCGAGCTAGGATGATGAGGTCGAGCCATAACTGGATTAAACATGATGACCACTTTCGCTCTAGCCTCAGCAACCACATGGGCCATTTTTTCATCACCCATGAGGCCAGTGATATCATTGACTAGATTAGCACCAGCAGCTAAAGCAGCCTCTGCTACCTGACTCTTCCAAGTATCAATAGAGATGAGGACATCACTTTCCTTGCGAATCGCTTTAATCACTGGAACAACACGCTGGATTTCCTCTTCTATCTCAACATAGCTACTTCCCGGCCGAGGCCGAGTCGATTCTCCGCCGATATCGATCATACTAGCCCCTTCTGCTATCAATTTACGAGCCTGCTGGAGTGCCTGCTCAAGAGCAAAAAATTGACCACCGTCCGAAAAGGAGTCTGGGGTTACATTAATAATTCCGCAAATAGATGTCTTTGAATGATTGGCTTTACTTGACATATCGGTCACTCCCTCAAGGTTTTTCATCATATTATTTCTCTATTTTACCATAAAAAGAAAAAGATGGACACGATTGCATTCATCTTTTTCCCAGTAGAAACAAGTAAGCAATTGTCAAAAATCTTAAACAGAAATCCCTAATGTCCGACTCATGATCACCACAAGAGCCAATAAACAGAAGGCTACCCCATTAACAATCATGTGAAGCAAGATAGACATTTCCAAACGTTGGGTTTTGTAAGCCGTCCAAGATAGAACAATCGACATACCTCCATAAATCAATAAAGAAGGTAAATTACTTGGTTGATGCAATAAAGCAAACACAATCGTACCGACTACAAATCCCAAGTTCTCTTTTCCTCGGAAAATCTTTTTAGGAATAATCCCACGGCACAAGATTTCCTCACAAATCGGAGCAAGCAAGGCCAGTAAGAAGAAACTGGAAATCAGAGAACTATTCTGAACCATATCGTTAATCTGAGACTGGTTACCTGTTGTCGTCTCATTTGACAGTTGTAACAAGATAGAACCAAGTATATTTGACCCGATAATAACTAAATAACTTAATCCCAATCGTGCCAAATCCTTAGCTCTAAAAAAAGAAAAATTAAAACTTGCCAACTGCGTTTTACGAGCTCCAATAATAAATAGCACCAGAACCACAATCGAAATACCAGCAACTATCAGTCCTGACTGCAACAGTGGTACTGCATTTAAAGTTAAAATAGCAGTAACCCCTATAGGAATCTGATATAAAATTGTCGCCAGCAAAAAGATTAACAACCAACCTGCACGATTCAATAATTCTTTCCACATATTTTTCTCTTTCATCACCTATCTCCTTTGTATTAAAAAAGGGGAAAAATCCCCCTGGGTAATCCTATTATAAGGCCATGCTGATGTAGTTAAGGATAAACAAGGCATCCAAAATCCAAATCATGACATGAACATCTTTAGCTTGACCTTTGACAATCTTAGTCAAGGTATAAGTCAAGAAACCAACTGCAATCCCTTGAGTAATAGAGTAGCTGAACCCCATAAAGATAGATGTGAAGAAAGCAGGAACCGCTTCAGCCATATCGTCCCATTGGATATTTTTCAAGCTACCAAGCATCATAATCCCAACGATAATCAAGATTGGAGCTGTAGCGGCTGTTGGTACGATTGCTAGAAGTGGGCTAAAGAAGCTTGAGATCGCAAAACAGATAGCTACAACCAAGGCTGTCAAACCAGTACGTCCACCTGCACCGATACCAGCAGCAGACTCAACATAAGTCGTTACGTTTGAAGTACCTGCGATAGCACCAATGGAAGTACCAATCAAGTCAGAGTAAAGAGCCTTGTCCAACTTAGCTGATTGGTGATTTTCACCATTTGTAGCTACGATACCAACTTTTTCACCTGTACCGATCAAGGTACCAATCGTGTCAAAAATATCTGTCAATGAGAAGGCAAGAATGGCCATCAGAGTTTCAGGCAAGCGAGCTGTATCTGAAATCAAAGCTCCCAAACCTTCTGAACCAAGAGCTGCACCAAAGACTATCTTCAAGTCTTCAAAGGCTGCACCAACATGGTTATTAGCAAAATCGATACTAGACAAATCTACCAAACCAACTGCGATAGCAAGAACAGTTGTTGTCAAGATAGAAAGGATAATTCCCCCTTTAATTCCTTTAATGACAAAGAAGATCGTAATAGCAAGTCCTGCAAGAGCGACCAAAACAGCTGGATTATTAAAGTCAACCAATCCTGGAACTGCTGAAGAGTTTGCTGCAATCGTTGCTTTAGCTTTGTCAGCCCCTTCTCCTATAACAGTATAGTTACCTGGATCAATCGTAAATTTCAAAAGTCCAGCATTCTTAATTCCCACATAGGCAAGGAAGACACCGATACCAGCTGAGATAGCTGATCGAAGGGCATTTGGAATCGATTCAATGATCATTTTACGAACATTTGTCAAGGTAATAATCAATGAGATAACCCCACAGATGAAGACCATAGCTAAGGCTTGTTGCCAAGAATAACCAAGTCCAAATACTACTGTAAAGGTAAAGAAGGCATTTAGTCCCATTCCTGGTGCTTGGGCATAAGGTAAGTTAGCGTAAAAAGCCATCATCAAGGTACCAGCTACTGCACCAATAATCGTCGCTAAGAAGACACCCTGAGCAGGCATCCCTGTTTGTGAAAGAATTTGTGGGTTTACAAAGAGAATATAGCTCATTGCAAAGAAAGTTGTTAAACCAGCGAGAACCTCTGTACGAACGTCTGTACCGTTCTCTTTTAGTTTAAATAATTTGTCCATTATCAATCTCCTTTTAATTTTTACGAACAATAATAGAATTATATCATTTATCATTCACTTTTTCAATATCTTTGTTTGATTTATTTAAGAATTTGATGAAATTTCATTTTTTGTTTGGAATCTGCTTTTCTGCCTGCTTTCTGTTATAATAGTAGACATCTTATCTGAAAAGACACTAGAAAGGTCCCTATGACGAAAAAAATTATTGCAGTTGATTTGGATGGAACCCTGCTCAACTCAGACAGTCAAATTTCTGACTTTACAAAAGAAACCATAAAAAAAGTTGTTGAAAAAGGCCATCAGGT
Source organism: Streptococcus sp. HMSC077D04 (assembly GCF_001808785.1). Classification (GTDB taxonomy): domain Bacteria; phylum Bacillota; class Bacilli; order Lactobacillales; family Streptococcaceae; genus Streptococcus; species Streptococcus mitis_BX. The sequence continues at coordinate 103,117 of NZ_KV794529.1, forward strand.
TATTATTACGACAGGTCGCCCTTACCGTATGTCAAAAGATTTTTACCGTGAACTGGGCTTAGACACTCCTATGATTAATTTCAACGGTTCCCTTACTCATTTACCAGACCAAGTTTGGGATTTTGAAAAGTGTCTAACTGTAGACAAAAAATATCTGCTAGACATGGTTCAACGTTCAGAGGACATTCAAGCCGATTTTATCGCTGGAGAATATCGTAAAAAATTCTACATTACAAATCCTAATGAAGAAATTGCCAATCCCAAACTATTTGGTGTGGAAGCATTCCAACCCGAAGATCAATTCCAGCCTGAATTAGTCACCAAAGATCCTAACTGTATTCTGCTGCAGACCAGAGCCAGTGACAAGTATGCCCTTGCAAAAGAAATGAACGCCTTCTACCAGCATCAACTGTCTATCAATACTTGGGGTGGTCCGCTCAATATCCTTGAGTGTACCCCAAAAGGAGTCAACAAGGCCTTTGCTTTGGACTACTTGCTCAAGGTAATGAACCGTGACAAAAAGGATTTGATTGCCTTTGGAGATGAACACAACGATACCGAAATGCTCGCTTTTGCTGGGAAAGGTTATGCAATGAAAAATGCCAATCCTGAGCTACTCCCCTATGCAGATGAGCAAATTTCTCTGACCAATGACCAAGACGGTGTTGCCAAAACCCTGCAAGACTTATTCTTATAGCCTATACTGATACTCAACGAAAATCAAAGAGCAAACTAGGAAGCTAGCCGCAGGCTGCTCAAAACACTGTTTTGAGGTTGCAGATAGATCTGACGTGGTTTGAATTTGATTTTCGAAGAGTATGACCAGCTTGCGAGCTGGTCTTTGTGCTCTTTTCACAGTCTCATCAACTGGTTAATCGATTGTTCTATTTTTTGCCTCCAAAACCTTGGAAAAGGCTTTCTTTTGTGATATACTTCACATATAAATACAAGAGAGCTCGTCACACTCGACTCTGTTGACACAAAATCAATCCAGTCCTGTTTCTCCTGCTCTCAGTTAATATCAAGGAGGATAGCTATGAAAGCTGTTGTTGTAAATCCAGAAAGCACTGGTGTTGCTGTTGAAGAAAAAGTACTCCGTCCACTTGAAACTGGGGAAGCACTTGTAGAAATTGAATACTGCGGTGTTTGCCACACTGACCTCCACGTTGCCCATGGTGACTTTGGTCAAGTACCAGGCCGTGTTCTAGGACATGAAGGTGTTGGTATCGTTAAAGAAATTGCCCCAGATGTGAAAAGCCTTAAAGTCGGCGACCGCGTCAGCGTTGCTTGGTTCTTTGAAGGATGTGGAACTTGCGAATACTGTACTACTGGCCGTGAAACTCTTTGCCGTACAGTGAAAAATGCCGGCTACTCAGTCGACGGTGGTATGGCTGAACAATGTATCGTAACTGCAGACTATGCTGTTAAAGTTCCTGACGGACTTGATCCAGCCCAAGCTTCTTCTATCACATGTGCTGGTGTAACAACCTATAAAGCTATAAAAGAAGCAAAAGTTGAACCAGGTCAATGGGTTGTCCTTTACGGTGCTGGTGGACTTGGTAACCTAGCAGTTCAATATGCTAAAAAAGTTTTCAACGCTCATGTTATCGCAGTTGATATCAACAATGACAAACTTGCCCTTGCAAAAGAAGTAGGTGCTGACATTGTGATTAACGGACTCGAAGTTGAAGATGTACCTGGACTCATCAAGGAAAAAACTGATGGTGGAGCTCATTCAGCTGTCGTAACTGCTGTATCTAAAGTTGCCTTCAACCAGGCTGTTGACTCAGTTCGTGCTGGTGGTCGCGTAGTCGCTGTTGGTCTCCCTTCTGAAATGATGGAACTCAGCATCGTCAAAACCGTTCTAGATGGAATCCAAGTCATCGGTTCTCTTGTTGGAACTCGTAAAGACTTGGAAGAAGCCTTCCAATTCGGTGCAGAAGGTTTAGTAGTTCCAGTTGTCCAAAAACGCCCAGTCGAAGATGCTGTAGCCATTTTCGACGAAATGGAAAAAGGTCAAATCCAAGGACGTATGGTACTTGACTTCACCCACTAATCTAATAAAAAACCTATTTTAAAAGTTGGAATGCGCTTCCAACTTTTTTATATTAAATTTTAATATAAAAAATTACTATGTCTTCTTGAAACCTTATTATATCAATATTGTTAAATGCACTATTTAAATGTTTTCTTGAATATTTTATATCAAATAGTTGCTTTTTATATGAAAACGGTTTATACTTATCTAGTCTTAAAGTTTTCTTAAACGAAAACTAAAACAAAAAAGGAGGAATGACAATAATGAGTATCGGAATCATTATTGCGAGCCACGGCGAATTTGCTGCGGGTATTCATCAGTCAGGATCTATGATCTTTGGTGAACAAGAAAAGGTTCAAGTTGTAACCTTTATGCCAAATGAAGGTCCTGATGATCTATACGCTAAGTTTAATAACGCTGTTGCTGCATTTGACGCAGAAGATGAGGTTCTAGTTTTGGCTGACCTTTGGAGTGGATCTCCATTTAACCAAGCTAGTCGCGTGATGGGAGAAAATCCTGAGCGTAAGTTTGCCATCATCACAGGACTTAACTTACCGATGTTGATTCAAGCCTATACAGAGCGCCTGATGGACGCTGCTGCAGGTGTAGAAAAAGTCGCTGCTAATATCATTAAAGAAGCCAAAGATGGCATCAAAGCTCTTCCAGAAGAGCTCAATCCAGCTGAGGAATCAGCAAGCGCTGCAGCTGCTCCAGTTGCCCAAGCTGCTATCCCAGAAGGAACTGTTATCGGAGATGGAAAACTCAAGATTAACCTTGCCCGTCTGGACACTCGTCTCCTTCACGGTCAGGTTGCAACTGCTTGGACTCCAGATTCAAAAGCAGACCGTATTATCGTTGCTTCAGATAACGTTGCCAACGACGATCTTCGTAAAGAATTGATTAAACAAGCAGCTCCAAATAATGTCAGAGCCAATGTGGTTCCAATTCAAAAATTGATCGAGGTTTCAAAAGACCCACGCTTTGGAGAAACACATGCCCTTATCTTGTTTGAAACACCTCAAGACGCCCTTCGTGCAATCGAAGGTGGCGTGCCAATCAAGACCCTTAACGTAGGATCAATGGCTCACTCAACAGGTAAAACAATGGTCAACAACGTTTTGTCTATGGACAAAGATGACGTTGCCACATTTGAGAAAATGCGTGACCTCGGTGTTGAATTTGACGTACGTAAAGTACCAAACGACACCAAAAAAGATTTGTTTGACTTGATTAACAAAGCCAACGTTCAATAATAGACATCAGTAACTATCGAAGAATTCTAAGAAAATTTTTCACTTTATTATCATAAAATAGAAAAGGAATAAAACCATGTCAGATATTTCAATTATTTCTGCTGTCTTGGTTGTAGTTGTTGCCTTCCTTGCAGGTCTTGAAGGTATCCTCGACCAATTCCAATTCCATCAACCAATCGTCGCATGTACCCTTATCGGTCTTGTAACAGGTAACCTTGAAGCTGGGGTTATGCTTGGTGGATCACTTCAAATGATCGCCCTTGGTTGGGCAAACATCGGAGCTGCCGTAGCTCCTGACGCTGCTCTTGCATCTGTTGCCGCAGCAATCATCTTGATCAAAGGTGGTAACTTTACTACTGAAGGTATCGCCGTTGCAACAGCAACAGCTATCCCTCTTGCCGTAGCTGGACTTTTCTTGACAATGATTGTTCGTACAATCTCAGTTGGTTTGGTTCACACTGCAGACGCTGCTGCTAAAGAAGGAAATATTGCAGCTGTTGAACGTGCTCACTTTATCGCACTTCTTCTTCAAGGTCTTCGTATTGCTATCCCTGCTGCCTTCCTTATCGCTATCCCAGCTTCTGCCGTTCAAGATGCTCTTAAATTGATGCCAGACTGGTTGAACGGTGGTATGGCTGTCGGTGGTGCTATGGTCGTTGCCGTTGGTTACGCTATGGTTATCAACATGATGGCAACTCGTGAAGTATGGCCATTCTTCGCACTCGGTTTTGCTTTTGCTGCCATTTCTCAATTGACTTTGATTGCCCTTGGTGTAATCGGTGTTGCCCTTGCCTTCATCTACCTTAACCTTTCAAAACAAGGTGGTAACGGTGGCGGAGGAGCTGCGACTTCTAACGACCCAATCGGTGATATCCTAGAAGACTACTAGAAAGGGGAACAATCATGACTGAAAAACTTCAATTATCAAAATCAGATCGTAAAAAAGTTTGGTGGCGTTCACAATTCCTTCAAGGTTCTTGGAACTACGAGCGTATGCAAAACTTGGGTTGGGCTTACTCATTGATCCCAGCTATCAAAAAATTGTACACTACTAAAGAAGACCAAGCTGCTGCTCTTGAGCGTCACCTTGAGTTCTTCAACACACACCCATACGTTGCTGCTCCAATCATGGGGGTTACTCTTGCACTTGAAGAAGAACGTGCGAACGGTGTTGAAATTGATGACGCTGCTATCCAAGGGGTTAAAATCGGTATGATGGGACCTCTTGCTGGTATCGGTGACCCAGTATTCTGGTTTACAGTTCGTCCTATCCTTGGAGCTCTTGGTGCATCACTTGCTGCATCTGGTAACTTGGTTGGTCCACTTCTCTTCTTCTTCGGATGGAATGCTATCCGTATGGCCTTCCTATGGTACACACAAGAGTTTGGTTACAAGGCTGGTTCTGAAATCACTAAAGACATGTCTGGTGGTATCTTGAAAGACATCACTAAAGGTGCTTCTATCCTTGGTATGTTCATTCTTGCCGTTCTTGTACAACGTTGGGTATCGATCAACTTCACTGTTAACCTTCCAGGTAAACAATTGGCTGAAGGTGCCTACATCAACTTCCCAGAAGGTCCTGTATCAGGTGCTGAATTGAAAGGTATCCTTGGTCAAGCACTTGGTGGATTGAGCCTAGATAAGATTCAACCACAAACCCTTCAAAGTCAGTTGAACTCATTGATTCCAGGATTGATGGGACTTCTCCTTACTTTCCTTTGCATGTGGTTGCTTAAGAAAAAAGTATCACCAATCTCAATCATCCTTGCACTCTTTGCAGTAGGTATCGCAGCTCGTTTCTTCGGTATCATGTAATCAAGCAACGTAAAAGGAACCAGGTTCTAAGCCTGATTCCTTTTTTCTATGCTTTTATACTCTTCGAAAATCTCTTCAAACCACGTCAACGTCGCCTTGCCGTACGCAAGTACAGCCTGCGGCTAGCTTCCTAGTTTGCTCTTTGATTTTCATTGAGTATTATTCTGCCAAGGCTCCCATTGGATCCCATGGTGCAAGTACGATTGGTTCTGCTTCATAGGCAGCTTGTTCTTCGGCTGTCAGCAATTCTTTGCGAACAACGATTTGGTAAGTGTATTCGTCCATCCAAGCGTCTGAGGCAACAAAGTAACCATCTGTACCGACCTTGTCTCCCCATGAGTTTTCAACCTTCCACTTGGTTGACTTCCCATTTTCATCCAAGTCCACACCTGTTAATACCATGGCGTGGGTCATCAAGCTTTCGCTGTAGTCCAAACGTCCAGCCTTGTCTTGAGTAAGTTGAATATCCATGCTTGATTCAAAATCATAAACATCTGTCGCAAGGATTCCAGCCTTGCGGTTGCTGAGCTGGCCGACATCAGAACCAAACCAAACAGTCTCACCTGCTTGCATTTGGGCAATTGCCAATTCTTTCAAGCGCTCCATCGGAACGTTGATATAACGAACTGCACGGCTACCAACCACATTTCCCAACATCTCAACTGTGTACGATTTACCGTATGGTTTATCAGCAGTTGGAGCATTGATAACAGAAACGTAGTCTTCTAGAGGAAGATTGACATATTTTTTGTAAAATTCCTGTGGTATGATACCCTTTTCGCTTTGGTAGTTGTTATCCTTATCGCGATAAGCAAAGTCAAATTTACGTGGTGGAAGACCCAATGACATAGCAAGAAAATTAAAGATTTCTTGTAAGAGGTCTTCTTTCTTAGCTTGAACAGTCACTTGGTCTGCGCCAGAAGCAAGCAAGTCACGCAAGATTTGAGCATCTTGGCGAAGCAATTTGTTAAGGATTGCATTTAGCTCACGACTGCTACTAGATGAAACAGACTCAGGGTAAACTGACTTAGGCACGACACCGTATTTCTCAAAGAGAGAAACGACCATATCCCATTGACCGCCATCTTGTTGGGGAGTTTGAAGTAGGAAGCTAACCTTACGGCTCGTCAAATCTTGATCTGCAGTCGCAATCACTTGCTCCAAGAACCAGTTTGATTTCTCATACTTGTCCCAGAAGAAGGTGTGGGCCTGTGACAACTCAAAATTCTCCAGTTTATATTGTGAGATGAGTTTGTGACGGAAGGTGTTGAGGGCTGCGAACATCCAGCAACGACCAGAAGCTTTCTGGTTGGTTACCTTGTCCTTGGTCAAATCCAATGAGAAAACAGGTGTGTTGTCTACATGGCTTTGGCGACGTTCTAGGGCTGCAAAAATTCCGTTGTGGCTGGCAGCATTTTCAATCGCTTGGTACTTTACATTTGCTTCATAGTTAGCAAATAATTTATCAGTAAATGATTCTTGAATCGCGTTCATAGATTCCTCCTTTTATTCTACAGTCTATTATAACTCTTTTCACAAAGTAAGCAACTGAAAAACATAAAAGGCGAGGACATTCTCCCTCACCTTTTTCGAATATAAACCAAACTAAGCAATACTTGCACGGAGAACCACTAATTCTTCTTTGGTCAAGCGACGCCATTCCCCTCGTTCTAAGTTCTCATCCAATACTAGCGTTCCCATAGTCAAACGCTGTAGGTCTACTACTTCCTTACCACAGTATGCCACCATACGCTTGACCTGATGGAACTTCCCTTCTGCAATGGTCACACGGATTTGGCTCTGATTCTTTTCTGCATCTGTGGAAAGAATTTCCAGTCTAGCGGGCTTACAGGTAAAGTCTTTGAGCGGAATTCCCTTGGCAAATATCTCCACATCTTCTTGGGCCATGATTCCCTTGACTTGTGCCAGATAAGTCTTGTCCACATGACGCTTGGGCGAAAGAAGAGCATGAGCCAGCTGGCCATCATTGGTCAAGAGTAAAAGACCATGCGTGTCAATATCCAAGCGCCCGACTGGGAACACTTCCTTGCTCCGAGCCAAGTCATCCAACAAGTCCAACACGGTTCTGTGCTTGGGATCCTCAGTCGCTGAAATAATTCCTTGGGGCTTGTTCATCATGTAGTAGACAAATTCTTCATACTCCAGCACCTGCCCATCAAAGCGAATCTCATCTCTTTCTTCATCAATCTGCAATTTAGCTGATTTTTCTTTTTTACCATTTACCGTCACGCGCCCAGCCTTGAGCAAGTTTTTGACCTCAGTCCGACTCCCCACAGCGCAGGCAACTAAAAATTTATCCAATCTCATAGAACTATTATATCACACTCAAAAGGAGGCTGTCTCAATGACCAACCTCCTTTTCGTTTCAGATTTAAGAAATTAACTCCCCCGTCTCCAGAAAATCGCTAAGACAATCATGGAACCTAGTACTGCCGGAATAATGGCTGTTCCTGATAAAACTGGCCCCCACGTTCCAAAGAGCAAGTGCCCCAGAAAGGCACCAATCCAACCGAGGAACATTTTTCCAAAACATCCCATACGTTCTCCACGATTGGTCAAAGCACCTGCCAAGAGTCCCACTAGGAGACCAACAAACATACTTCCTATCATCTTGGCTCCCTAATTTGCCCAATTTCCGTTACGGAAGAGAGGCACACGTGTTCCATCCTCACGGATACCATCGATATCCATTTGGTTAGAACCAATCATAAAGTCTACGTGCACATCTGAACGGTTAAGCCCCGCAGCTTCAAGCTCCTCTTCGCTCATCTCCGCTCCACCAACAACGCTGGTCGCATAGGCTGCACCAATAGCCAAGTGGTTTGAAGCATTCTCATCGAAAAGGGTGTTAAAGAAGGTAATGCCTGACTGAGAAATTGGGCTTGGATCTGGTACCAAGGCACATTCACCCAAGGCACGCGCACCCGCATTTTCAAAGACAAGATCCTTCATAACCTGATCACCCTTCTCAGCAGTAATGTCTACGATTTGTCCATCCTTAAAGGTCACCTTAATACCTTCGATGATATTTCCGTTATAGCTAAGCGGTTTTGTAGAAGTGACATAACCATCTGCGCGACGAAAATCAGGTGCTGTGAAGACTTCCTCTGTCGGCATATTTGGCAAGAATCCTTCGCCCTGTGCATTGATAGCACCAGCTGATTCCCAAACGTGGTTCTTTGGCAAACCAAGTGTCAAATCTGTTCCTGGCGCTGTGTAGTGAAGGGCTGAAAATTGTTCTTTATTGAGCATATCAGCTTTACTCTTAAGGATAGCTGCATGTTCTTCCCAAGCCTTAACAGGATCTGCTTCGTAGACTCGGCAAGTTTTGAAGATTTGGTCCCAAAGGAGATCGACTGCTTCTTCGTCGCTCGCAGCATTTGGAAAGACCTTCTTAGCCCACTCAAGTCCAGCAGCGGCGGCTACAGTCCAGCTAACCTTGTTAGATTGAGTTGCGATACGCATTGGCTTCATGGCAAGTCCCATAGCTTTAGCAGAAGCTGACAACTTGTCAGCATCCACACCGTTCAAGGCACCTGGATCAGAAGAACGGACACCGAGACGGCTAGCCTTGTTCTCCAAAAAATAGTTCATCTCAGCAATCTTGTATTCTGGCACATTGTCCAGACGCTCCATCGGTGCGTGGAGAAATTTCTCACGGTTGATGACATCATCTGTCCACTGAACGATAACCTCATGTGCCCCCAAAGCATAAGCTTCTTTCACGATTAAATGAGCCAACTCGCGTTGCTCCACATCGATAGAAAGAGCCAAAGTGTGACCAGGCTGCACGTTAATTCCATTCGCAACCAACAATTTCGCATATTTTTCTAGATTTTCTTTAAAATTTGGTAAAACCATTTTATTTTTCCTTTTCTATTTTTCTTTCAAAGCAGAAAATAATCCTGCCAAAGCAATAGCACCTTACAAGAGTGCTGTTGATAGAAGAATTGTCTGATCAGCAAGTTCTAGCTGATAGTCAAAAACCTTTTCAGCAGGTTTATCTTCCGCAAAGATTCTAAGTTTCATAAAGATGTTCTCCGTTCTAATTCTTAAAACAACTCATCAAACAAACTCAACTGGTTATCCTCTGGCATATTGCCCAGAATCCCCATTTCATCCATCTTTTCAACCAAGGTTGATGAGAGTCCACCGCGTTTGCGTAGTTCTGTTTTGGAGAGGAATTCTCCCTCTTCACGCGCTCGCACTAGCTGCTTGGCAACGTTCTCTCCCAGACCATCCATTGCTACAAATGGCGGAATGAGGGTATCCCCATCGATGAGGAACTCTGTTGCCTGACTACGATAGAGATCGAGTTTGCCAAACTTGAAACCACGTTCCCACATTTCATTGACAATCTCAAGAGTTGTATAGAGGTCAATTTCCACATTAGAGGCTTCATTATTCTTCCGTTTTTCAGCGATTTCTTCCATTCTGCGCTTGATAGCGTCTAAGCCCGCACCCATGGTCTTGATATCAAAAGCCTTAGCACGGATGGAGAAGTAAGCACAGTAATAATAAATGGGATGGTGAACCTTGAAGTAGGCCACACGCAAGGCCATCATAACGTAGGCTGCCGCATGGGCTTTAGGGAACATATACTTGATTTTCCCACAGGACTCGATATACCACTCTGGAACCTTATTGGCCTTCATGGCTTCGATATAGCCATTTCGCTCCTCTTCGGAAATCTTCAGCCACAAACCCTTACGCACTCGTTCCATGATAGTAAAGGCCATCTTAGGCTCGAGCCCAGCATGCATGAGGTAAACCATGATATCGTCCCGACAACCGATAACGGTTGATAGGTCCGCAATCCCTTGTTTGATCAGATCCTGGGCATTTCCCAACCAGACATCAGTACCGTGAGACAATCCAGATAACTGTAACAACTCCGCAAAAGTCGTCGGATGCGTCTCATCCACCATCCCACGTACAAAGTTGGTTCCAAATTCTGGAATCCCCAGCATGCCCGTTGGCGTTCCGATTTGTTCAGGAGTCACCCCTAGCACATCAGTCCCAGAAAAGAGGGCCATCACGCCTTCGTCATCCATAGGGATTTCATTAGGGTCAATCCCAGACAAGTCCTGCAATTTCCGAATCATGGTCGGATCATCATGTCCCAGTACATCAAGTTTGAGGACATTCTCATCGATATCGTGGAAGTTAAAGTGAGTCGTTTGCCATTCAGCCGTCACGTCATCCGCTGGATACTGAACAGGCGTAAAGTCGTAGACATCCATGTAGTTAGGAATAACAACGATTCCTCCGGGGTGTTGGCCCGTTGTCCGCTTGACACCAGCAGCACCTTGAGCGAGCCGCTCCACCTCTGCATCACGATAAAACTTCCCGTAATCACGCTCATAGCCCTTTACAAAACCATAGGCAGTCTTGGCAGCCACCGTACCAACCGTTCCTGCACGGAAGGCATATTCCTCACCAAAGATATCACGTACATCCAAATGAGCGCTAGGCTGGTCTTCTCCCGAGAAGTTCAAGTCAATATCGGGAACCTTGTCCCCATCAAAACCGAGGAAGGTCTCAAACGGAATATCCTGCCCATTTTTGCTGAGTTTGTGGCCACAGTTTGGACAGTCCTTATTAGGCATATCAAAACCTGAACCATAAGAACCATCTGTGATAAATTCACTGTATTGACACTTCCCACAGACATAGTGAGGAGAGAGAGGATTAACCTCGGTAATCCCAATCATGGTCGCAACAAAACTAGATCCGACAGACCCACGAGAACCCACCAAGTAACCCCGTTCATTGGAACGTTGTACCAGCATCTGGGAAGCCAGATAAATCACGGCAAATCCATTCCCCAGAATAGAAGTTAATTCTTTTTCAATCCGCAAATCAACGATATCTGGTAGCGGATTTCCATAAATCTCAAAAGCTTTCTTATAGGTCAACTCAGCAACTGTTTCTTCAGCCTTGTCGATGAAAGGCGTGTACAAGTCACCCTTAACAACCTCAACGGGTTCAAAGATTTCTGCCAAGGCATTGGTGTTTTCAATGACCAATTTCCGAGCTAATTCCTCTCCTAAGAAGGCAAATTCATCCAACATCTCATTGGTCGTTCTAAAATGAGCCTTCGGTAGCGGTGCTGGTTGGGCATGTTCACCGTGACCAATGGTCCGGTTAATCATAGCCCCCTGACCCAAACTACGGACAATAATTTCACGGTAAATCTCTTCTTCCGGTTCAATATAGTGGACATTTCCCGTAGCTAGAACAGGCTTGTCAAGACGGTCCCCAACCTCTATCAAACTCTTGATAATAGTCTGGAGTTCCTCCATATCCTTGACCTGCTCCTTGGCAATCAAGGGAGCATAGATAGCTGGTGGCATGACCTCGATAAAGTCATAATACTTGGCCACTTCAACCGCCGCGTCCACACCTTGGGAAACGACTGCGTCAAAAACTTCACCTTCCGAGCAAGCCGACCCCAAAATCAAGCCCTCCCGATGGGCGTCTAGAACCGTTCTCGGTATCCGTGGCACCCCTTCAAAATACTTGGTGTTAGACAAAGAAACCAGCTTAAAAATATTTTTTAAACCAACTTGATTCTTGACATAAATGGTCGCATGTTTAATCCGAGCTTTTTTATAAGAATCTGGACTGATTAGATCAATATTGAGTCTAGCCAGATCGGTCACACCATGTTTTTCTGCTACCTCTTTGATAAAGATGAAAAGCAAACGACCAGTAGCTTCCGCATCGTAGTTGGCCATGTGGTGATGTTCTAAGGCCACACCAAAACGCTTGGTCAAAGGCCCCAAACCATGACGTTTGTACTCAGGATAGAGGTTTCTAGCAAACTCCAGCGTATCAATAACTGGCTGACTAATCTTTGGCAAACCATGACGCTCATAATTGGCATTCATAAAGCCAACGTCAAAGGTCGCATTGTGGGCAACTAGGACCGTATCCTTGCAAAATTCTTGGAATTCTTGCAAAACTTGTTCCAGTGGTTTGGCATTTTTGACATGGTCATCTGTAATTCCAGTCAACTCAGTAGTAAAAGCTGACAAGGGATGTCCAGGATTGATAAATTCATCAAATTCAGCAATAACATTCCCCTTGTACATCTTAGAGGCCGCAACCTGAATCAAATCATTATAGATAGCTGAAAGCCCCGTCGTTTCCACGTCAAAGACCACGTAGGTCGCTTCCGACAAGTCCATCTCCACTTCGTTGTAGACGATAGGGACACGGTCCTCCACGATATTGGCTTCCATACCATAGATCAGCTGGATTCCCGCTTTCTTAGCAGCCTTATAGCCATGTGGGAAGGACTGAACATTTCCATGGTCTGTGATGGCAACCGCCTTGTGTCCCCACTTAGCAGCTGTCGCAACGATTTCTTCTACCTCTGGTAGTGCATCCATGGTCGACATATTAGTATGAGCATGAAACTCAACCCGTCGTTCTCCTTCTGGCATTAAATCCTTCCGCTCATAGTGAATAACTTCCTGCACGTCTTGCACGTTCATAGTCAAATCGCGTGTGAAGTTATTCATCTCCACATTCCCACGCACTCGGAGCCAAGAATTTTTCTTGATTAGATCAAATTTCTGAGCCTCTTCCTCATTCTTAACCCACTTTTGCATCGAAAAACTTGAAGTGTAGTCCGTCATTTTAAAATTGATTAAAACACGACCTGTTCTGGTCACTTTTTGCTCCATATCAAACACAACCCCTTCAAAGACCAGACGATTCTCCTCCGTCGTCACTTCGATCATAGGAGTAATCTCTGCCTTATCCAGCTTTGGTTTAGCTACAGCTTTTTTGACTTGAAAATCAAAGGCTGGCTTCTCTTCCGCTGGAGGAGGTGCCATCTGTTCCAGTTGTTCCATAGCACGGAGCGCTTCCTCATTGGCCGCTTGAACAATCTGCTCATTTTCAGCATGAAAGGCCTCTTCCTGTTCTTGGGTCAGCACATCATTTTTCTCTACTTGACAGTTAAAAGTAGGAAAACCAAATTTTTCAAGTTGTTTAGCTAAATTAGGAAGGTGATTTTTCTTAAAGTGTTCCTTATCAATCGCCTCAGAGCCTTCAATAAAGAGTTGATTGCCCTCAGCACGAACTTGCAAATTTTGATAAAGGGACTTAAAACCTTGACTAGCACATGGCCCCTCAGAAAAAGCTTCTCTATAATAGGCCTGCAAGAGTTGATTTGAAAATTCTTGAGACCGAGCCTTGATTTCGAAAACAGCTTTATTGCCTGTCTTAGAAAATTCTTCGCTCAAACCTTTCTTTAATTCTAAAAAGATTTCAATCGGTAAAATATTAGAAAATACGAAATGAAACTCCCATATCTTACTAATTTTATGAACCACAACTCGCTCAATATCGGCCTGTGCTAAAGCAGGAGCCTGTCTCATTTCAGTAGGCATCCCCAGTTGATTCATCAAAATTTCAAAACTGTTTGACATTCATTTTCCTCACATTATTCTCCTACTATTTTACCATATTTAGAGGTATTTTCTAAAGACAAAAGGAAGCCACTTCAAGACAACAAAGAATTTTCTTATGTATATCCTTACTCCTCATTTAAGGATATTTACCTAGGGAAATTAAAAAATCTTCCAAACAGTACTCCCCCAAAAAAGTTAGATGAATAATTTACCTAGTGAATTTAGTTCTGTTTTACACATAACGAAAACACCCCGAAAGTTAGGCGAAAAAAATCTAACTTTTGGGGTGCAATTTATTCTTTATAAAACCTGAAAAGAAATCAGTCTTTAACTTCTGCTTTCTATCTTATGCTTGATAACGTTTCACGCCATCTAGGTAGGTTGCTACCAATTCTAAATCTTTATCTAGTACGATAAAGTCCGCGTCATAGCCTTCACGGATTTGACCACAGACATCGTCAATATGAACGGATTTAGCTGGGTTGAAGCTTGCCATCATAACTGCTTCGTGTGGAGAGGCAATGTTCCAGTCAACCACATTCTTCAAACCGTCTTTGAGTTTGAGAATAGAACCCGCCAAGTTACCTGTAGATTTGAGACGAGCAGTTCCATTGGCAACGACAACTGGGAATTCTCCCAACATGTAGTCGCCGTCTTCCAATCCACCCGCTGTCATACAGTCTGTGATAAGAGCGATGTTTTCTGTTCCTTTTTGTTTGATAAGAATTTCGCAGGCTTTTGGATCTACGTGATGGCCGTCACAGATCAACTCTGCATAGGTATGTGGCAATTGGTACATGGCTCCAACCATACCCAGTTCGCGGTGAGTCAAGCCACGCATGCCATTGTAGGCGTGTACCCAAACACTCGCTCCAGCATCGACTGCTTTTTTAGCTTCATCAAAAGTCGCGTTTGAGTGCCCAAGAGCAACCGTCACACCTTCTCCAGTGATAGTCCGTACAAAGTCTTCTACACCTTCACGCTCTGGCGCAAGGGCAATTTTATTTAGCAAGCCATTTGCTGCTTTTTGCCAAGTACGGAACTCATCCATACGAGGATCTTTCATGTAAGCAGGGTTTTGTGCCCCCTTAAAAGTTTCTGTGAAATATGGACCTTCATAATAAATCCCACGAATCTTAGCACCTGTTGCTTCTTTATAATGGTTTCCAAGATTTTCAGTGACTGCAAGCAATTGCTCATAAGTGGCTGTTAAAGTTGTGGGCAAGAAACTGGTAACACCGGTACTAAGAAGTCCTTCACTCATAGTATGCAATGTACCTTCAATGTTGTTGTCCATCACATCTACACCTGCATATCCATGAATATGAGTATCCACAAGACCTGGTGCAATGCTATAACCAGTATAGTCAAGAACCTCTGCTCCTTCAGGAATTTGATCCACATGTTTCCCAAATTTGCCATCAACAAGTTCTAAGTACCCACCGCGACGAATGCCAAATGGATAGAAAAACTGATCCGCTTTAACGTAATTAGGCATAATAATGACCTCCTTAAAAGATTACTTTTGATATTTATTATGTCAATTACATTATAAACCTTTCTGATTCATTTGTAAATGGTATAGACCTATTTTCTAGAGATATTTTAAAAGAGCTGGATTTCTCCAACTCTTTTCTCCTCATTATACATTATTTTGATTTGACTGGCTTGTCTTGAGCTGTTTGCAAGGCTGTAGCAATGGTATCTGCATACAATTTAGCTCCTGCTTCAATCTTACTATTGTCACTTCCAAAATGGACTTGGTCTGTCCCAGTCCAAATTTCTGGATGTTCCTTAGCAGCTTGATTCCAATCTGCTATCGTGATGTAAGGAGTCTTCTCTGCCAATTCTCTCATATAGGCAGCAGCCTTCTCAACGATAGCATAGGTCTCTTTTGTCTTATCTCCCTCATAAGGAGTCACCAGAACCATATGGTGCCCCTTAGGAAGATTTTTCACGATACTATCCCAGTCTTCCTTGTAATTTTCAGGATTATTTACCCCAGTCGCAATGACAACCATCTTAGGTAGAAATTTATTCTGGCTATTGTTTAGCATGATTTCATTGGCAGTCTTGGTTGTTCTGCTGACTTGTGCATTTATCTGTGCCCCAGGAAGAGCTGTCTGCAAAGCTGTATTGGCCCTTAGAGCCACTGAGTCACCAATTAACATCGTTCCATCAGCAATTCCCAGACTGTTTGCATCTGCCCGTTCTGCCATCAACTTGGTCTGGCCAATATTTGTCGCGGCTTGCTTCAAGCCATTGACAGTTAAATCTGTCTCAAATGCCCCAACTTGTGGTGCCAACAAGGTCACTGTGCAGACAATGATAGTCAAGATTCCTGTACTTGCTGCAAGGATTGTATGAATATAAGGTAGGGGACGAAGGGTTTGTATAATAGGTGTGTTCTTTCCTGCAATCCAAGGTTCCAACACATAAAATGATAGACTGGCAAATACATAAGAAAAAATCAAAGTCAGTAAGACAGCAAAAAGATTTGATGTCAACTGCGAGAAAATGATATAGAAAGGCCAATGGAAGAGATAAACCGCATAACTAGTATCTGCTAAAAAGCTAATAATCTTTGGTTCCTGCACGTTGGGAGTCTTTTCATGTAAGACACGCGCTGCCAGAATCATGGCAAGGGCTGCAAGACTGGCAAGTAAAAAGCCGATAAGATAGGCAAAAAGATAGGTGAATTTGACAAAGAAGGTCAAAATGAGTAAGAAGCCAAAACCTCCTCCAAAAACTAAAAAGGTCTTGCGTAAATCCCAGATTTTATCCAACTGCTTGACGAGGGAAGTCGTCTGACGAACGCCTACAATCGTTGCTAGGATACTTCCCAAAAAGAATGGATAGACATGAGTTAAACTGGAGAAGTAAACAGAGGAATAAGAGGTTACTAGAAAACTACCAATAAACATGGAGAAGAAGCTAATCAAGAAGGCAGCAGCAGATAAGAGAAAGACCATTCCTCTCAACTGACCATTTGATCTGGACTGTTTAGATAAGAACCAAACTGCCAATCCCCAGAGGATATAGTAGTGAACCTCAACAGCCAAGCTCCAATTATGAACAAACAAATGTGGAATGAACTGAGATTCATAGCTCCCACCTGTTAGGAGTTCATAGAAGTTGGTCATAAAGCCTAAGACTCCCGCAATCTGACCACCAATTCCAGCAACATAATCTTGCCGAACTAGAAAGGTAAAGGGCATGGTCACCAAGACCATCAAAACCACAGGTGGCACAATCCGATAAAAACGTCTCCTAAAAAATCCTATCAAATCAATTTCATGATTTTTAGAAAATTCTTCGATAAGTAGAGCTGTAATCAGGAAACCTGAAAATGTAAAAAAGACATCTACCCCGAAAAATCCTCCAGGAAAGATGGTCTGAAAGAAATGATACAAGAGTACCAAAAGTAAACCTGTAATCCTAATCAAGGAAAACCATTTAATACGCATACGAGTTTATTCTCCCTTTCATTATACACTTTATTCTATCAAAAAAAGAAGAAAAATCCCAAGAGAAAACTTAGGATTTTTAGCTTATATCAATTCCAGTTTAAAAATTACGGCCTGACTTATTATAGCCATATTTTTCAACAAAATACTCACGAAATTCCAAGAGATTATCGTCCATAATGGCTTGTCGCACTTGCTTCATCAGGTTGAGCAAGAAGTAAAGATTATGGTAGCTAGTCAAGCGGATACCAAAGGTTTCATCGGCCTTGAGCAGGTGACGAAGGTAGGCGCGTGTATAGTTCTTACATGTGTAGCAATCACACTCAGGATCCAGTGGCGTAAAGTCCTCAGCAAACTGGGCATTTTTGACAACCAAACGACCTTGACTGGTCATACAAGTTCCGTTACGAGCGATACGAGTCGGCAAGACACAGTCAAACATATCCACCCCACGAATCACCCCATCAATCAAGCTATCTGGCGCTCCCACACCCATCAGATAGCGAGGTTTGTTTTCAGGCAACAATTGGGTTGTAAAGTCCAAGACCGCATTCATCTCTTCGTGGGTTTCTCCCACTGCTAATCCACCGATAGAATAACCTGGGAAATCCATGCTGACAAGGTCATGAGCCGATTGGCGACGCAAGTCTTCAAATCCTGCCCCCTGCACAATCCCAAACAAACCTTGGTCATGTGGACGACGGTGAGCCTTCAAACCACGCTCAGCCCAACGACTGGTACGCTCGATTGATTTCTTAACGTAGTCGTATGGTTGATAAAACTGAGGACATTCATCAAAAGACATCATGATGTCTGAGCCCAGATTATTCTGAATAGAAATAGCTTTTTCTGGGGACAAGAACATCTTAGAACCATTGAGATGATTTTTAAAGGTTACTCCTTCTTCTGTGATATTACGGCTATCTGCTAAGGAATAAACCTGGAAACCACCACTATCTGTCAAGATAGGCTGGTCCCAATTCATGAACTTGTGGAGACCACCAGCGCGTGCAATGAGTTCATCTCCAGGACGAAGCCAGAGATGATAGGTGTTTGACAGGATAATTCCCGAACCCATCTCCTTCAATTCTTCAGGCGACTGAGTTTTGACAGTGGCTTGTGTCCCAACCGGCATAAACATAGGTGTCGGGAAGGTGCCATGGGGAGTGATGATTTCACCCAGACGAGCTCCCGTGTGTTTTTCTTTCTTAATCAAACGATATTTGATTGGTGAATCTGACATTTTTTACCTCCGAAGCTGGGAAAAACAGTCCCAGTTCATACTTTGTGCCCAAGGGCATACTGTATGATTTTATCAAAAAAAGCTGGAACTGTCACGAACTATGGTATAATGAGAGAATGAAATACCCAAAAATTGATTTAAAAACTATTCGTCCGCAGTCCAGACAATTTCAGGCTGAAAATCCCCGCCTCTTTCTCGTCTATCTCTTACCTAGTATACTGGTCATCTTGTCTGGCTTCCTCAATCCCTTAGAGCGCATCAACGAGAGTGTTTTAGAACAACCCTTTTTAAGCGTGTTTGGCCATGTATTCCAAGCCTACCTTTTTCCTCTATTAGTCTCCTTTATCGGAACAATACTTCTAACCAGTTCCGTCTATACAACGCTGAAACTCATCAAGAATCCCGATACAGGACTATCCATCAAAAATAGTCTCACTCTCTTTAATGAAGAGCACTTTTCACAAACCTTTTTGACTCTCCTTCTCAAACGTTTCTATCTCTTCTTATGGAGCATTCCTAGTTTGCTTGGAATTTACTTCCTTTTTTACAGTAGCTTTCTTGCAAAGAAATTCATTGCCCTTCATCCTGAGTTTCCTAATCTGGATCTCACGTCAATTGAAACTGAGCGTTTCCTCATGACCTTTGGTCTTTACTTTCTAGCAAGTATCCTCTTGATGATTGTCGGAAATAGTCTCTATATCCCACAATACTATGCCTATTCGCAGGTAGAATTTCTCCTCTGTGATACCCTAGACTTAGGACAAGCTAAACCAGGACAAATCCTAAAAACCAGCCGTTTCCTGATGAAAGGCTACAAATTTCAGCGCTTTATTCTAGACCTACAACTCCTTCCTTGGTACTTCCTCAATTGGATTACTTTTGGAATTGCTAGTTTCTCACTCCTACCCTACATTCAAATCAATAAAATAATTTTCTACCGGGCAGTACTGGCTCGAAAACGTCCAAAAGCTTGAAGGTTTCCCCTCAAGCTTTTTTCTATCAATGAGTTTCTCCGCCTACCAACTTGAGATCCTGATCTCCATGTTCTATAATAGCCCCGATTGCCGCTTCTATCCCTCGCCTAATATCCACTAAACTCATAGCTGGAGTAGTCGGTCGATTCACCACCTGTTCCATCATATAAGGAATATGCATAAAACCTGCCTTAACATGTGGAAATTTTTTTTCTACCAAATAGAGGGCCTGATACATCAAATGATTGCAGACAAAAGTACCTGCCGTATTGGAAACAGAGGCCGGCAATCCCTCTTTTTTTATAGCTTGAACCATCGCTTTAATCGGCAAACTACTAAAGTAGGCCGGAGCACCATCTGGGCGAATGGGAAGGTCAATCGGTTGATTACCTTCGTTATCCGGGATGCGTGCATCGTCTTGATTAATGGCCACTCGTTCAGGCGTCAAACTAGATCTTCCACCTGCTTGGCCAATACAAAGGACAAAGTCAGGTTGATAACGGTTTATCTCTTCTTCCAATACTTGGGCCGATTTGTGAAAGACTGTCGGCACTTCTAGCCAACGGACCTCAGCGCCATGGATTTCAGCTGGTAAACCTTTAACGGCCTCCAAGGCTGGATTTACCTTCTCCCCTCCAAAGGGCTCAAAACCTGTCACTAATACTTTCATTTCTAACTCCTCAAAACCAATTTAATGAAACTATTTTCTTAAAAACAAGTATAACATATTTCCCTTATTCTGGATTGAAAAGGATTAGCGAGATTAGAATCGACCTTCAAATTTATTTAAAAAGGAAAATGCTAATCAAGGCTAAAATAGCTGGTCCACCTTGCTTCAAAATAATTTTCTTATCTGCTGTAAGAGAGCCATAAGCCGCAGCCCCAATCACAAATAAGACAAAAATAGTCACAATTTCTAAATTCTGTGAGAAATAAATCCCATACAAGAGAAAGACTCCTAGTAGAGCATTATAAATCCCTTGATTTTTAAACAATGACCTTACAGACGGACGAGCCAGTTCTTCCTTTTCCATGTTAAAGACACGACTGGTTGCATCTGATTGCGTTGCAATACTTTCCAAATAAAAAATGTAAAAATGCTCCAAAGCAACAATCGTTGCTAAAATGATTGTAATAATTGACATCTATTTCTCCTTAAATTTCTATATTCTCAATCCACAAAACCAATTTATTTAATAAACGGTTGAGTTCTGTTTTTTCAGATTCTGTTAAGATACTTTCCATCTCTTCCTTAACCTTGATATGCTTCAGAGGGGGATTCACCACTAACTGCTCCTTGGCATACTTCGTAGCCTCTACCAACACTTCCCGCTGATTTTCAGGATTACGATGACGCTCCACCAAACCTTCCTTTTCCAGAATTTTGAAATGTCGGGTCAAAGCAGCCTAATCAATCTTCAAACGCTCCTGAACCGCTATTTGATTACAAGGGGAATGCTTCAGCAAAAACAGTAAAATCTGATACCGTGTCAAACTAATCCCAAGTCTTTTTTCAAACAATTGCGTACTCGCTTGCTCAGACAAGCGGAGTTGATAAAGCAGATCTTGAATCTCTATCATTTCTTTCTCCTATCTTGATTTATCAATAGTTGACTAATCAATTGTGTTATAAAGTAAAATTGATTGCAAGAATGTTGCTTCAATCATTACAAAATGGTAACTTCCATTTTCCATTCATATTGATACTCAATGAAAATCAAAGAGCAAACTAGGAAGCTAGCCGCAGGCTGCTCAAAACAAAGCTTTGAGGTTGCAGATAAAACTGACGTGGTTTGAAGAGACTTTCGAAGAGTATGACAAAGAAAAACGAACGAGACTTACTTCCAATCATGAAAGCTAGATCTCATTCGTCAAAATGATATTACCAAGTCTGGTTTATCCATTCATTGAAACGTGAACGTGATCATAGTGATTTTCTGTCACGCTACCACGGTCTGGCATTGGGTTCCAAGTATTAGCTGGCCCATATTTGCTATCGAATGGAGCATAGAAACGTTGTTTCCAAATAATGTAACTAATTCCACGGCTGGCCATGTTTTGAATAGCGTATTCCGCAATCTTATCCCCTAATTCTGAGCTTTCTGGTACCATAAAGTCGATAGCCAAACCTTTTCCGTGATCTCCACTGTCTCCTGGACGGTAACCACTAAAGGATGTGATGCCAAACAAGTTAGCAATTTCTTCTTTAAAGGCCGCTGTTTGTGGTTGAAGGCCTGCATTTTCAGATTTCGCTACCGCAAGTCCAGCATAATCGGGCGCTGCTGGAGCTGCGTAAGTTGTTGAAACTGTTTTCTTCTCTTCTGGTTGATAAGTAGAAACTGCTGTTGTAGCTTCATTTGATGAGGCTTCTTTTAATTCTTCTGAACTTTTTGCAGTTGTTTCGATTGCTGTTTCTTCTGTTGGAGTTGTAGTTTCTTCCACTGTTGAAACATCTTGTGGGCTTGCTTGAGTTTCATTTTTCTCAGCTGAAGTCGTTGCCTGAGGAGCTGCTTCTGCAACTGCACTACTTGTTTCGGCTGTTTGCTCCTCTGACGTTGAAGTATTTGTAGATGGTGATACTTCTTCTGCAGTAGCAACTGTCTCTGCAACTTCTGAATTTGTTGCTACTTCTTTTGTACTTGTAGTTTCTACCGCTTTTGGCGCTTCTGCAATCGGTTGAGAAAGGTCTGCAACCTGAACAGTTTGATCATCTACGGTCACTTGATTGGTTGTCAAATCTGCTGTCGCAGTTGTCACCTCTTCACTAGAAGCCGCTTGAGGTGTTTGGATTTCAACTTCTGTTACTTCTTCTGCTTCATTGACGGTCGTTGTCAAAACAGTTTCTGGGAAAATCAAGTCCATATTAGTGATTTTATTCAAATTCGCAAGAACTGTGACATCTACACCCAAGGCTTCTGCAATGGTGCTCAAGGTATCACCATACTGAACGGTATAACTTGTTTTGTTGTCCGTTTTAGTCAAATCGTTTTGGATTTGCTCAACACTACGTGCAGTCCAAAGAACTTCTTCTGCTTGAGTTGCCAATACTGGGGCAAATGACAAGGCTACTGTTGAAGCTAATAATATTCTTTTCTTCATTCTTTCCTATTCCTTTCAAATGAGTACCTGTCTATCATAACACAAAAAATGCAGAAAAAAAGCCCTCTCGGGCCTATTTAACAGAACTGTCTATTCCTTGTAACAAACTTGGTTACTTGAAATAGTTTGTTAGGTCTCTGTCACAAAACTGACACAATCTTATCGTTCCCAATCCCCAAAAATATAAGGAATATCTGCTAACCCTTGAATCCTATGATTTCCTTCATAAGTCGACTCTAAAAAGTTGATACTTTGAATCCCACTATTCTGGGCAAATTCCACATCCAGAGTCCGATCCCCTATATAATAGGTCTTCTCAGAATCCAACTGATACTTGCCTAACAGATAGTTAGCCGCTTCTGGACTTGGCTTCCGCACAAAACCACTCTGACTGGTTAAAATCTCTGTAAAATAAGATTCCAAACCCAAGTCTCTGAGAATGGTACGAGCATTGTCTCCCTTATGAGTGTAAACAAACTGCTGAATTCCTGATTCCTCTGCCCAAGCTAGCACATCACGCGCACCTGGCATCAAAACTACCTGAGCATTCTTCTCAGCCAAACTCTGGGCACGCACCTGATTTAGCATTTCCACATCCAGCTTTCTCTCTTCTGCCACCTGCACAAGTAAATCCTGCACAGAAAACTTGAGAATAAACTCCCTCACCTGCTCCTTATCATAAGGAATAGAAAACTGAGCAAAAGTTTCCTCAATTCCTGATAAAATCGCTTCGTAAGAATCCAATAAAGTCCCATCTAAATCCCAAATAAAAGCTGTTTTTTGCATTTCCTATCCTTTCAAGCTCATATAACGCTGGTAACGGTAACGTAGAAATAACCAACGAAAACCATTATCCAAAAGGGTTCCGGCCCAAATACCGGGCAAGCCCCAACCAAGCACAATCCCCATCAGATATCCTGTTCCAATGCGGATACACCACATTCCTATACTTGTCGCATAAAAGGGAAGCCGAGCATTGCCCAAACCCTGCCAGACTGCTGTATAGATGACTGTTCCTATCGTCATAGGAGTACCAAGTAGTGAAAAAAGTGTCACTAGCACACTAGCCTCCACCGCTAGAGAATCAGTCGTATAGAGATGAGTTAGTGGTATACCCAAGGCATAGACACTAAGCGTCAAGGGCAACATGAGAAGCAGAGAAAGCCAAAAGGTTTGCTTGCTCAAATTAGCTACTCTTTCCCAATTATCCTCTCCAACTGCTCGAGCTACCAGCATGACCGTTGCAGTAGCGACGCCAAAGGCAGGCATATAGTTAAACTGGGTCAAGACTTCTCCGACTGCATTTCCAGCCACCGCCTCCGTTCCAAAAGAAACAACCAAGGCAATGATCACGACATCTCCAGCCCTCATCATGAGCCTCTCTCCAGCTGCTGGCAACGCTAAGGTCAATAGTTCCTTATCTAAACCAAAAGTCGGTTTCTCAAAAGGCAACTTTAATTGCGACCATAAAATCACAAGACCTACCAAACGAGACAGAATTGTCCCCCAAGCAACACCAGCTATCCCCATATCCAGAACAAAAATAGCTAGACTTGAAAAAAGAATATTCAAGGCATTGGATAAAAAACTAACATAGAGAGGCAGACGTGGATTATGCGTTGCACGAATCAAGGCTCCCAGACTAGTCATTAAACCTAAGAGAACAATCGATCCGCCTACCAAAGATAGGTAGAGTCCACCACTCTCAGCTACATCTCTCTCCGTCCCCAAAAGTCCTATCATCTCTTTCCCAGCGAAGATGGACAAAAATCCTAAAAGGAAACTTAATAGTAAGGTAATCTTCAATGCCTCAGTCACATGATAGGCTAGCATAGATTGATCCTTCTGCCCCAAATTTTTTGAAATAACACTGGAAATAGCAGCTCCCAGAGCGATGAAAATCGCCTGATAAATCGTGATAATATTGCCAGCGACTGAAACACCTGAAATAGCGATTAAGCCCAAGTGAGCGACCAAGTAACTATCCACCATCCCCATGAGCATCTGCAAAAAGTTTTCGCCCATAGCTGGCAAGGCAATATTAAGAATGTCTTTATTTTTCTTAAACAATCCTTCCTCCTGATGAAAAGAAACTCAGTTGGTTTCCCAACCGAGTTTACTCCCTCTGTCTTAAAGTCCTAGATAAGCCTCAACCGCTGCTTGCATATCAGCAGCTGCCACTGTTGTCTTGTGACGAACAGGAGCTGTTTCAAGCCCGTCAACTGCTGGTGGCACTGCAACTCCTGAAATATCATGTAATTGAGCCAAGGCTTCAAAGTCAGTCAAGCCTACTTTACCTGTTACAGCTTCTACTGCAACCACTGGGAACTTGTATGGACTCGCTGTTGAAGCAATCACTGTCTTAGTCACATCGCCAGTAGCCGCTTGGTATTTCTTATAAACTGCCGAGGCAACCGCCGTATGTGGATCCTCGATATAAGAATCTGCCTCATAAATACGCTTGATTTCTGCTGCCGTTTCTTCCTCAGTCGCATATTCAGCTGCAAAGAGGTCCAAAATCTCTGCATCAAAGTCTGTCAACTCATATTGTCCTTGCTTGTTCAAGGCATTCATGAGTTCAGCTGTTTTAACCGCATCATTACCTAAAAGATGGAAAATCAAACGCTCCAAGTTTGAAGATACCAAAATATCCATAGATGGACTAGTAGTCACTTTAAACTCACGTTTCTTGTCGTAAACACGTGTCTTGAAAAAGTCTGTCAAAACATTGTTGTCATTTGAAGCACAGATTAATTTGCCAACTGGTAGACCAATTTGCTTAGCATAAAAGGCAGCCAAGATATTTCCAAAATTTCCTGTTGGTACTGTGAAGTTGACCTTATCACCAGCCACAATCTCACCAGTCTTAACCAACTGAGCATAGGCATAAACATAATAAACAATCTGTGGCACCAAACGACCGATATTCATAGAGTTGGCAGATGAAAATTGCAGTTTATTGGTAGCCAACTTTTCACGAAGGGCTACATCGTTAAACATATGCTTCACATTTGTTTGAGCATCATCAAAGTTACCATCAATAGCGATAACATGAGTATTATCACCAGTCTGAGTAGTCATTTGCAACTCTTGAACCTTGCTGACACCATCCTTTGGATAAAAGACGATAATCTCAGTTCCAGGCACATCCGCAAACCCTGCCATAGCAGCTTTCCCAGTATCACCAGATGTCGCTGTTAAGATGACAATCTTGTTCTCCAAACCATGCTTCTTAGCAGCTGTTGTCATAAAGTATGGCAAAATAGACAAGGCCATATCCTTAAAAGCAATTGTTGAACCATGGAACAGTTCCAAATTGTATTGGCCGTCTAATTTCACCAAAGGCGCTATAGCTGGAATATCAAACTTGCTATCGTAGGCATTGTTGATACAGTAGTCCAACTCCTCAGCTGTAAAGTCATCTAAAAATGCTGACAAAACTAACTTAGCAACTTCCTGGTAAGAAGCATCTTTCAATTTGTCAAAGTCCAAATCTACCTTTGGATAAGTAAGCGGTGTAAACAAACCACCATCCGTCGCCAAACCTTGCAAAATAGCTTGGCTAGCAGTTACTGTATTGTTGGCATCACGCGTTGATTGATAAACTAATGTCATTACTCTCTATCCTTTATCTATAGTCTCATCCATTATATCATGATTTTTCAGAAAATTCTCCTTTTATAAGAGAAATTATAGGCCCAATTCTTCTTTCAAAGGCTGTAAATAGCTTGTTTCTTGCTTATTTCTCATCTCCAGTCCTTCCCAAGCTAGCAGGAGTATGTGTTTGGAAAATTCAATAATCGCAGTTTTTTCCTCAGCTATAAGATTTTTTTTAGAAAATTGCCGTCTTAAAAACTTGTAATCACGACCAAATTCTTTAAAGAAAGGTGCTGTTTCTAAGTAAGCTTCTAACTTATCTAAATGAACCAACAATCCTAAGTGAAAAGTTGCTGAAGCGAAGGTTCTATCTAGAGGTTGAGTACACACACTACGAAACTCAACTGTTCCGCGAGTCGTTAAGTCTTGGTACTGATAACTACGATGGGTTTCAAAATCCTTCTCTTGAGGATAAATAATAATCTCATCCCCATTAAGCGCATATGCTTGGATTTCAGGTGTAGTCAGGTACTCGCTTGCCTGAATCGGATAAAAATAATAGGTTTGTCCATCACGTTCCGCAGTAAAAATTGCAGAATGATCTAGATAATCAAAAAAATCATCCTCATCTTTAAAGAGCCTAGCATTGACACCAACATTCTCTGGATAGATACCATGCATCGATTCTTCCCAGAAAATATCTCTTGAGATTTTTGTATCCCAATCCGCACCTGTAAACTCAGAGTTTGCAAATAAATAAGCCTTAGCCCCTTCAATTTGGGTAAAAGCATTAATCACTCGTAAGTAGTTAGACTTTGAAACATCCAACTGAACCTGACTCCCACAAATAAACGCTCCGTATTCAGGGAATTGATGTAAGTCTGATTTAGTCACATTTCTACTCAAATTCAAATAGTCCATCAACATCTGATAGCGTGGGTAAGCCACTGGACAATTATCATTTTTATCCCAGTTGGGATGGATACCACAGCCAACAATAGCATGATTTGATTCAGCTAACTTCTTCTGGATTGCCTCCATATAAATATTAAAACGTTCTTCAACTTCTTGTATCGTTTCAGCCTTACCAAATGCAAACTCAATTGTAGTATAGGAAACTTCAAATAAAATAGTATCCTGACTTACTGGGTCCACTAACTGAATAGGAGTTCCAAAATCATCTACCTTTTCGACAGTAAAATCCAAAGCATAAACTAAATATCGGAATAAGTGTTTGATAACTTCAACATCTGTAGCATCCCCTTCCAAGTTTACAACAGGATATTCCAGCTCAATCCCAACAAACAATTCAGGGTTTTCTTTAATATTTTTCAAATACCGATGTTTTAATAAATCGATAGAACGAGACATACTTCCCTACACTTTCATAATCTAAATAAAATTTGAATAACTATTATTATAGCAAAAATAATATAAAAAAGGAACGAAGATTTACAACGTTCCTTAACTCTATACTATACCGGCGGCCGGGGTCGAACCGGCACGTCCTTGCGGACACTGGATTTTGAGTCTAATATTATTAGTTTTAAATCTCAGAAATATTGATTTTATAAGCTTTTTTTCCATAATATTTTTTAAAACTTAGTATCACTTCCAAAGTTTAGATACTTTTTAGTAACTATAAAATGCTAGAAAGTATACTCCTTATTAAAAAGAGTTTTGGACTAGTTTTGTGCAATTTTATTACCCATATCCGTAATAAGAGAGGCTAAATTAATTGCCTTTAATGATTGTAGAAATTGGTTGTGAATATCATTAGACACATAACCAGCTAGCAAAATATGCTCAGCCATGTCATATTGCTTAATCAAGAGAATCTTATCATGTTTTTCATTAAATAAAATCGCACTAATTGCTGTATTAAAGACTGGAAAACGAAAACTCGCACATTGTGAACAATAAGGAATATCTCCCTCATCTTTTAAAAATTTTTTCTCCAAAGGATGCCCACATTCGGGACAACAAGTCATTGTTTTGTCAAATATAGAAACCTCTTTTTTAAAGTTCTTAAAAGTAATTTTACCAGTAAAATCGAGACCACGCAAGACATTGAAATAAATCAAGACTTTTTTTAAAATTTATCTTATGATATAATAAACTTATCAGCTATTGGTTCTGAAAAAGTGTCTGCCACAGTTTTACTACAAATTCTCATGACTTGTGCCAAGATTTATAAAAAACGGATAGCTATAATAGCTCTTAGAGCAAAAACATGACATATAGGAGGTTAAAGACATGTCATACTTTTATCTTTTTATCGCCATTGTAGGAGAGATATTGGGAACTAACCTTTTGAAATTATCAGACGGTTTTACAAAGCCTATTCCAACCGTTTCTGCCCTACTTAGCTATGGCGTTTGTTTCTATTTCCTCTCACTAGCAATGCAAAAAATTCCTTTAGGAATAGCTTATGCAACATGGTCAGCTGTCGGTTTAGTTTTGACAGCCTCTATCGCAGTAATGATTTTCAAAGAAACACTAAATGTTTATAGCATTATCGGTTTAATTTTGATTATCATTGGTGTTGTCATGGTTAACTTATTAGGAAATGCAGGACATTAATAAAACCGGCTCTATACTATTTGTAGTGGGTAAATCCCCTATGGATATTATGGAGCCTATTTTGTTGTAGAAAAAAAGTTCCATAAGAACTATAATGAAAAGCTAGAATTCTGTCAATATTTTGGACACATTTTGGGAGGGAATTTTGAAGACTAGCGTCCTCCTAATTTTCCCAATAAGTTTTAACTTCTTCAAAAATCTTATTCAAAAGTTCTGCATCTTTTTCTGACAACTGATTTTTTTCTATAACTCTATCTTTTAGTTCTGTTGCCTTTATTTTATTTCTTGCCACCGAAACTGCTATTGAATGTTTCAAAATATCAAACTCATCCTTTGAAAAGTTTGCAATATTGGTAAGATCTAATTGTTCTAGAGGTAAACTACTGATAATTGAATAAGGTTTTTGTCCCAGCAAATAATCTGTAGTAGTCCCAAAGATATTTGCTAATTTCACAACGAATTCTAATCCTGGTTCTAACGTTCCATTCTCCCACCGAGAATATGTCCCTTGTTGAACTCCAATTAATTCCGATATTTGTACTTGAGTTAACTTTTTTGATTTTCTGAGAGTTTTTAACCTCTCTGAAAATTTATAATCCTCTGTATACATAATTCTCCTATAGATATTCTTATTCGTATATTTTAGCTTGACAAAATATTCTAAACGGTATAAAATAGAATTATTCCATAAGGAATATTTATTTTGAGATTAAATATTCCATTGAGAATATTATAGCATAAAAGGAGGTAAAAGCGTATGTAACTAGTAGTCGATTTAAAAAATTTTAATAAAGGAGGTAGGATTCGACAAAATAAAAAAAATCTTGAAACAAATGTGCCGTTCGTTCCAAGATCAAAACATATTATGTAACAATTATACCACAGAAAACTCTTCAGTTGCACAAGAAAATTTCGGAGGTTTCACAAAAAGATGACCAATAAAGAGTTAGTCAATCAAATTTCTGGCCTAAACTCTACCTCTACTCTTAAAAATTGGATTCAACTGATTAAAGAGATAAGTGGCAAGGAATTTAAAAAAATTAAAATTCCTATCAGTAGAAATCCAAGAACTCATCAATTAAGTTATACAGTTGCCTATGACTTTACAAACGAAGACCTTAGACAATTTCAAAAGTTAGCTAACCTAAAACTTGAAATAGGTCTAAAAGAGGCTATACAAGCCGTATTTGGGAGCCTAGCAGACAATGAGCACGAATCCCTAAACCAAGTAATAGATGAGCTCTACGATGAACTGAGCGCCTTAAAACAGGAATTTAAGCGAGAAATACGACTGATAAAAAATGAGAATGCCAGTCTAAAAAAGAAAATCCAAGATATTGAAGAGTCGATGCAAACCGGCTTACTAGGGTTTGTTCAGAAGAGGTCAAAAAATAGGTTCGGCTAATAGCGAGTTTTCGGCTGAGCCATGAGGCAGAAAGCCGAAAATGAGCGTAGATGCGGACGGACCATTTTTGACCGATAGGGTGTGTAGTAACACCACCCTCTGCAAGTTAGGTGTACCATCGAAAGAAATCAGTATTTCCAAGGGTTTCGGAGATTTTAAGGGTGGCAAAATTAGGCAAAAAGTTGAATCAAAATCTATGGCAAAAAATGAACATTTACGTTCTGTATTTGACTGGATTCAAATTCAGTTTGATAAGACTGAATTTTCGCCAAGAGAAATAATCGAAGACATTCTATTTCTTGACTATAACCTATTTATTGAGAATAAAGGGAGCCTGAAATACTATAACTATGATAGCCAGTTTCATTATGGGAATATCCGTATCTACTATGGAGCGAAAGAGTCGTCCTACATGCTTGTCATGTCAGGACAGGCACTCGAGTTCTTTAGAGATATGGTATTAGGTCCAAATAGTCTGTCCGAAAGACAGTTTCTGAACAATCTCTACTACAATTACAATCAATTTTCAGTAAGACGAATTGATATTGCAATAGATGATTTTAATGAAACATCCTACTTCACTCCTAATCAGCTTCTAAAGATTTGTCAGAAGAAACGCTTTATATATGGAAAAAGCACCTACTACAATACCTACGGAGATGAAACAATCGGCCAAACCTTATATTTGAGAAAACCCAATGATGATGAAAGACTTAGAATTTATGATAAACGCTTAGAACGAGCTGAGAAGCTCGGCATCAGCAAGCGGTATATAGAAAATTGGATAAGAACTGAGTTAGAACTTAGGAAAGAAAAAGCTCACTACTTCATTCAAGAATGGTTGCATTCAGAAATAGATCTTCTCAACTTTACCAAGGGATATCTCAAAGAAAAAGTGAGGTTCTATAGTGATAGCTATTTCTCAAAACCTTTGAGATCTTGGGAAAAGTTTTTAGGCCATTCAAAACCCGTCTCTATCATTATTTCAAAATCAAAAACAGAACTAGAACAAAAATTAGAATGGTTTACCTATAAAGGTTCAGGAGCTATTCTAAAAGCGTATAAATTTCTATACGACAATAACTTACTGCATGAGTATGAGAAAGCTAACTATCTCGCACTCAACAATATGGAATATCCACCAGATTTAGCAAGTGGATTAATAGAAAGGGCAATTCTCTTTAAAAGAGAAGATTTAATCCCTACAATCAAAGAAAATATCAAAAGGAGAAATTAAATATGGCAAAAATGCTCTCACAAAATGACTGGAATTTTAATAACATTGGAACAAAATTTGAATTGGATGAAGTCATTCCAAAATTTGAAACGGAAGTCCGAGCAGATGCAAACGGAGAAATTATCAAAAACCGAGATGGTAGTGAAAGACGTTTTAATACCGATAAAATCATTGGTTGGAAATACAATGTAACAATCAAGGATGGACAATTCAAAAAGAAATCAACCCAAGTCTCAGTAGACAATCCAGATGCCTTGGTTGATAATGACTATATCCAAGCAATGGATGAAGTACCAGTTACATTTGACAATTTACAAGCTACTATGATTAGCACGACAATGTATTACAAGGCGGATGCTATCCATTTAGTAGATGTAAAACAAAAATAAGTAAAAGACAAGGGGAGTTAATCCTCCCCTTAGTTAATCTAATTAGAAAAGGAGATCACATGATTAAAACTGTAACAAAAGATGACCTTATCGAACTTGGATTTGCTCCAGGAACTGCAAGAAAGATTATCCATACTGGCAAATTACTATTAGTGAATCGTGGTTTTAATATCTACGATAACAAACGGATTGGTACAATTCCAGCCAATGTCGCTGAAGAACTACTAGGAATTGAACTCCAGAAAGAAGCATAATGAATGACTATTCGTAAAACTAAAAGTGGTAAATGGACCGTTGATGTTTCTAATGGTTTCCACCCAGTCACACAAAAAAGAATACGTATCATTCGAAAAGGATTAAAATCTAAAAAGGAAGCACTAGAACTAGAACAACATATTCGAGTTGTAGAATTAAAAGAAAAACAATTTGACTTTGTAGTAACAACAGATATGTTATTCCAGTTGCTTGAAGAAGACGATTTGAAAAATGGCAGAAAAATAAGCTATACAAGTACACAAAGAAACAATTATGAGCGTCATATTAAACCATATTTTAAAAATACAAATTTAAATAAATTAACGTATGACCATATATTCGAATTTCGTGAATACCTAAAAACAAAACCTAAAAAACAAAATGAAAATGAAACTTTAAGTTATAATACAATTAATAAACTTCTAATTCTACTTAAAAAAATTTTTGACACTGGTATAAGAAAATCCCTTATTGATAAAAATCCTGTTGAGAATCTGAGAAAATTACCAATTAGGAAGCCTAATATCAAATTTTGGAGTATAGAAGAATTCACGAGATTTAGAGAACTTATTCAAGATGATGAAACAAGCTATGACCTGTTTTTCGTAATTGCTTTCTTTACTGGAATGAGAATGGGAGAAATCATCGCATTGAACTGGAATGATATAAATCTTTTAACAAATACAATATACGTTACCAAAACGGTATACTTTGTCAATAATACAAGCTACATTAATACAACAAAAACACGATCAGGAACTAGAAATATAACAATAAATCAGAAATTAGCAGAAATGCTAAAAGATTGGAAAGTAAAACAAAAAGAAAAACTTGAGGAATTTACGAAAAATACAGACGAACTACAAATAATACAGAGTACACCAATAACAATTACGAAAAATATGATTGATAAAAAGTTTAAGCAAATACTAGAAAGGGATAAAGATTTAAAGAAAATAAGAATTCATGATTTGAGACACTCTCACGCATCATTACTAATAAATCAAGGAGAGGATTACCTTGTTGTCAAAGAAAGATTAGGACACGCATCTATTACAACAACAATTGATACATATTCTCATTTGTACCCTAGCAAACAGAAAACATTGGCTAATAAACTTGACGATTTATTTTAAAATGGAAAAAATTGGTAACTCAACAAAAACAGAGAAAAAAAAGACAAGGTCCGAAAACCTTGTCTTTATTACTATACCGGCGGCCGGGGTCGAACCGGCACGTCCTTGCGGACACTGGATTTTGAGTCCAGCGCGTCTGCCAATTCCGCCACGCCGGCAAATAGTAACTGGGGTAGCTGGATTCGAACCAACGCATGAGGGAGTCAAAGTCCCTTGCCTTACCGCTTGGCTATACCCCAATAATATAAAATAGGCGAGTGATGGGGATCGAACCCACGCATGCCAGAGCCACAATCTGGTGTGTTAACCACTTCACCACACCCGCCATAATTCTATTAACACGGGCAGTAGGAATTGAACCCACACTGAAGGTTTTGGAGACCTTAGTTCTACCTTTAAACTATGCCCGTAAAATGGAAGGGGAGGGATTCGAACCCCCGAACCCGAAGGAGCG